>JBKPCW010000060.1:0-9523 GCA_046727555.1 Candidatus Dormiibacterota bacterium
GCCCGCATCTCGCCCATAAGCACCGTGCCCGCGATCTCGTGCTCCTGCATTCGCACGGTGACCAGGCTCGCGTAGCTGCCATGCGCCCGGCTGCGCCGTTCCACGAGCCGGATGCCCCGGCCGCCGGCGATCAGGCGGGCATTGACGGCGTTGATCCGCTCCTCCGTGAACTGCTGGAGAACGCCCTTGATCGCGGCCGCCGTCAGCAGGTTCACGTCGTGCTCGGCCAGCTCGCCCTCGTAGTCGAGCTCGATCACGGAGACGCGGCCGGCGAAGAGCTGCGAGTGGAGCGCGGCGAGCCGCTCGGTCAGGTCAGCGAACGGGCGCAGGTACGCGAGCTCCTCCGGCGGCAGCGCGGGCGCGTTCACCGCGAACCGTGGAAGGTCGCCCGCGAGCACCGCGGCCACCTCCTCGGCGACGTCGAAGGCGACCGACACCTGCGCCTCCAGCGTCGAGGCGGCGATGTGCGGTGTGGCGATGAAGTTGGGCAGCGCGAGCAGTGGGTTCTCGCCCGGTGGCTCGGTCTCGAAGACGTCCGCGGCGGCCGCGGCGAGCCGGCCCGAGGCCAGCGCGGTGTGCAGGGCCGCCTCGTCGACGATCCCGCCTCGAGCAGTGTTGATCAACCGGGCGGTGGGTTTCATCCGCGCGAGCTCGGCGGACCCGATCAGGTTGCGGTTGGAGTCGACCAGCGGCACGTGCACGCTGACGAAGTCGGCGCGCTCAAGCAGGTCGCCGAGGCTGACGAGGGCGACGTTGAAGAGCTCGGCGCGCTCCACCGAGACGACCGGGTCGTAGGCGACGACCTCCATCTCCAGGCCGTGCGCGCGCTTGGCCACCTCCGAGCCGACGTTGCCCAGGCCGATGACGCCGAGGGTCTTGCCGCGGACCTCCGTGCCGAGGAACTTCGACCGCGTCCATTCGCCGCGCTTCACCGACGCGTCCGCTTGTGGCAACCAGCGCGCGAGCGCGAACAGGAGCGCGATGGTGTGCTCGGCCGCGGCGACGATGTTGCCGCGTGGCGCGTTGACGACGAGGATCCCACGGCGGGTCGCCGCCGGGACGTCAATGTTGTCCACGCCGACGCCGGCGCGGCCGACGACGCGCAGCCTGTTCCCCGCCTCGATGATCGGCGCCGTCACTCGAGTCTCGCTCCGCACGACGAGCGCGTCGAAGTCGGGGATGCGCCGGATCAGCTCCGACTCCTCGAGCTTGCTCACCACCGTGACCTCGCCTGCCCGTCGCAGGCGTTCGAGCCCGTCCTCCGCGAGCGGGTCGGCGACGAGGATTTTCGGCATTGGCGCGTCCGGCGTCAGCGCGCCGCGGCGACCGCTCCCTGCAGAGAGTCCGCGACCGCGGCCACACCCCGCCCGTCGGTGGGCGCGACGTCGAGTTCCTCGAGCGCCTGCTCGATGGCCCAGATCACCTGCACGACGTCACCCTCGGCGACCGCGCCCAGGTGGCCGACGCGGACCATCTTGCCCGCCATCTTGCCCTGGCCGCCGGCGATGACCACGCCGTGCTTGGTGTCGAGCAGCTTGCGCAGGGCGTTGACGTCCAGGCCCGCCGGCGGCAGCGCCGACGTGACGGTGTTGGAGCGGAAGCCCTCACGCGCGTACAGCTGAAAGCCGAGGGCGACCAGGCCAGCCTGCGTCGCCCGCGCCAGCCGCGCGTGGCGCTCGTACACGTTGTCGAGGCCTTCCTCCTCGAGCATGCGCAGGCCTTCCTGGAGAGCGAACGCGACCGGCACCGCCGGCGTGAACGGCGTCATGCCCTTCTCGGCCCAAGTCTTCGCCTCCTTCCAGTCGAAGTAGAAGCGCGGCGAGCGGGCCTTCGCCTGCTGCGCCCAGGCGCGTTCGCTGACGCTCACCAGGGCGAATCCCGGCGGCGCCATCCAGCCTTTCTGCGAACCGCTGACCGCGACGTCGACGCCCCAGGCGTCCGTCTCGATCTCGATCGAGCTGATGGAGCTGACGCCGTCGACCACGACCAGGCGCTCTACGTTGCGGGCCACCCGGGCCAGCTCGCGAAGCGGGTTGGTCAGACCCGTTGATGTCTCGTTGTGGGTGAGCAGGACGACGTGCGCCCTGGGGTGCCGCTGCAGGACCACGCCGAGGTCGTCAGGGTCGACCGGCTGGCCCCACTCGAACTCGAGCCGCACCACCTCGGCGCCGTAGGCCGCCGCGAGGGCGGCGAAGCGCTCGCCGAAGTTCCCGCACAGCCCGACCACCACCTGGTCGCCCGGCGAGACCAGGTTGGCGACCGCCGACTCGAGGCCGCCAGTGCCCGAGCTCGTCAGCAGCAGCAGGTCGTTCCTGGTCTTGAACACGCGCTTCGCGCCCGCCGTGATCTCGGCCAGGATCGCCGCGAACTCCGGTCCGCGGTGGTCGATCATCGGCCGGTTCATGCTGCGCACGACCCGCTCGGGCAGCGGTGTCGGGCCGGGAATTCGAAGCTGCGGGTTGAAGGTCGTCATGGGCGCGCTCCAGTACGGGGTTTCGGCGGCGTTCTGATTTTGACTTAGTGAAGCTCCGTCGTGTACGGCAGCAGGGCGATCGCGCGCGCCCTCTCGAGCGCAGTGGTCAACGGCCGCTGGTGCCGGGCGCACGTGCCCGTGACGCGGCGGGGCAGGATCTTGCCCCTGTCGCTGATGAAGCGCCGAAGGCGCGAGATCTCCTTGTAGTCGATGTAGTCGATCTTCTCCACGCAGAAGGTGCAGACCTTGCGGTGCTGGCGCTTCGGGCCCCTCGGCCCGCCGCCCGGCCCCGAGGACCTCTCCTCCCGCGCCGGTGGACGTGAAATTGCCATGTGTGACTAGCTCCTAGAACGGAATCTCGTCCGGGTCGACGTCGCGCGGCGCGTCGTCCGGAGCCGGAATGTTGTCGTCGGTCTGGGCGGGCCGTCCCGCGGCTCGAGGCGTGCCGTCGCTGGGGGCGCTCGAGCGGCTGTCGAGGAACTGCACGTCGTTGGCGATGATCTCGGTGGTCCTGCGCTTCTGGCCGTCCTGGCCTTCCCACGACCGAGTCTGGATGCGGCCCTCGATGAAGACGAGAGCGCCTTTGCGCGTGTACTGGGCCACGACCTCGGCCAGGTTCCGCTTGCCCGCGTTGTAGGCGACGATGTTGTGGTAGTCGGTGAACTCCTTGCGCTCGCCGTCGGGACCGCTCGACCAGCGGTTGGTGGCGATGCTGAAGTTCGTCACCGCCGTGCCGCTTGGCGTGTAACGCATCTCGGGATCCTTGGTGAGACGGCCGATCAGCAGCGCCTTGTTGAGGTTCGACATCTATGTTTCCTCCCGATCCTCACTGTCCGCGCGGCTCACGCGCCGCGCCGCCTCGTCTGAACCATCCGACGTCGCCGGAGCGCTGATGGGTTCAAGCGCGACCTCCGCCGGAGGCGGCGTCACGGCGGTCGCGACGGGTTTCTCGGGCTTGCGCACGATCAGGTGGCGCAAGACCTCTTCCGTGATCTTCAGCGACGCCTCGAGCTCTGGAACCCGGTCCGGCTCGAGCTGGAAATCCTGGAGGACGTAGGCGCCCTCCTTCTGGTGCTTTACCTCGTAGGCGAGCTTGCGCTTGCCCCAGAGGTTGGTCCGCTCCGGCGCGCCGCCTGAGCGCGCGATGAGCGTGTTGACCCGCTTCACCGCTTCCTGGACCTTGTCGTCGTCAAGGTCGGCCCGGACGATGTACAGAACTTCGTAATCCCGCAATTGGGGAACCTCCTTCCTGTGGGTTTGAGGCCCCGGTCCAACGGAGGCGCGTCGCCTCCGGCCGAGGCCAGAAAGGTCAGGTCGGTATTCTACCAATCCTGATTCATGGCCCCCAAGAACCGAGCCAAAGGCTCCGCCGCGTCCGGCAAAGCAGGCCGCAGGGCCAACGTCCGCCCCAAGCGGGACGCCGGCGTGCCCTTGCTCCCGATCGTGGTCGGCAGCATCCTGGGCGTGGCCGCGATCGCGATGATCGGCTTCATCGTCTACCTGAACCGGCCGGGCCCGTCACCCCAGACGGTCGCCGGCGTCAGCTGCGACCAGCTCGAGCATTCGCAGGTCCACTACCACGCGGCCTTGCAGATCGTCTACCAGGGCAACGTGGTCAACCTCCCCGACAACACCGGGATCCAAACCGGTTCCACCGGCAACGTCAGCTGCTTCTACTGGCTCCACGTGCACGCGGGCGAGAAGAACGTCATCCACATCGAGTCGCCCGCGAGCGACACGTTCACCGTCGGCCAGTTCTTCGACGTCTGGAACGCCTGGAGCAACGCCGGCGGCCGCGGGCCGCAGAAGCTCGACCCGACCCACGTCTCCACCTTCCCCATCGGTCCTAACGACAAGGTCGTGACCTACGTCGACCTGGGCGACGGCAAGGGTGCGACTGTCTTCGATGGTGATCCGCGGACGATCGTGCTCAAGCAGCACGAGGTGATCACGATCGCGATCAACCCGGCGGCGGGCTACAAGCCGCCGGCGTTCACGTTCCCTTCGGGGACCTAGGCGCCGGCAGGCCCGCCTCCAGCAACACTCGGGCCGCGCGGTAGTGCTCCAGCTCGTCGTTGGCGTTGCCGGCGCGCTGCGCCCGGTCGGCCATGCGCAGGTGCGCGTCGACCGGGTCGCCCTTGACCCCATGGGGCTTGCCTCGCTCGATCAGCTGCATCCGCTCGCGGCGGTGGTGGTCGTTGTGGAGCTCGATCTCGTTGCGCTCACGCTTGAGGATCTCCAGCGCCTCCTCCCTCCGGCCGGCGCCGATGAGCGCCTCGGCCTGGGCCAGCCGAGCGTCGGTGCCGAGCGGCCAGTCGTAGGCGTGGACGGCGGCGCGGAGCGCGGTCAGAGCGCGCCGGTGTTCGCCGAGTGCGATCAGCACGCGGCCCTTCTCCAGCGACAGCTCGCGGTCGACGCCCGCCTGGCGGCCTTCGAGCAGGTACTCGACCTCGGTGCCGAGGCGCTCGGCCAGGATCCGCAGCACCCGGATCGACGGCCGCGCCTTGCCCATCTCGACCTGGTTGAGAAAGGCCCGGCTGACGTCGTCCCCGACCACCCTGGCGAGGCTCAGGCCCTGCTGCACGCGCAGCCGGCGGATCCGCTCGCCGAGGGTTTCGGTGTCTTCCATCTCGGTCCTAGAGTAAAGCCCCGGTTTACAGGTAGTCCCGCGGGTCAAGGCTGCGCGTCAGGGTCGTGAAGTTCTCGAAGCCGTGCTTCGTCACCATGCCGGTGTCTTCGACCCGGACGCCGCCCATCCCCAGGAGGTAGAGGCCGGGCTCGACGGTGACGACGTCGCCTTCCTCGAGCGGGGCCGTGACCGTGTGGCGGAGGCGGGGCGGCTCATGGGTCTCCAGGCCAACGCCGTGGCCGGTGCTGTGGTTGAGCTTCGCGGCCCCCTCGGTGCCTTCGTAGCCGGGTGTCGTCGTGGCGAAGCCGCGGTCGACCAGGACCTGGCAGACGGCGTGGTGTGGCTCCTGCCCCTGGACGCCGGCGGCGATGGACTCGACGGCGGCGTCCATCGCCTGCAGGACGGCGCCGTGCATCCGCCGCACGTCCTCGCTGATCTCGCCGACGACGACGGTGCGCGTGAGGTCGCCGGTGAGATGGGTCGTCCTGCTCTTCGGGAAGATGTCGATGATCACGGGTGCGTTGGCCCGGATCGGCCCTTCGCCGCGGTAGTGCGGGATGGCACAGCCCGGCGAGCTGGCGATGATCATGTCCGGGCACGTGAAGCCCTTCTCGCCGAGCAGCAGCTGGGCCCGCGCGTAGAGCTGCTCCGAGGTCAGCGGGTTGCCGTTGGACCACAGGATCCCGTCGCGGATCTCGGACTTCGCCAGCTCGCGCACGATCTCGACCACGGTGGACTCGGCGGCCTGCTGCGCCGCTCTGATCGCGGCCGCCTCTTCCGCCGTCTTGTGTCTGCGCTCGGCGACGAAGAGCCCCCGGTCGACCTCGACGTCAAGGCCCTGGGCGACGAGATCCTCGAGATCGGCCGCGCGCATGCTCGGCGCCACTCGGGCCGCGGCCACGCCCCGCTCGCGCAGCATCCGCCCCGCGAGCTGCGCCCACGCGTCGTGCACGTAGGCGTCGCGGTCCTCGACGATGCGGGCGGCGCGCGACTGCTCGCGGGCCCGGTCGATCTCCAGCGGGCTCACGACCAGCACGTCGTCGCCCCCTCCGAACCGGACATAAAGGGCAGTCTCGAGAGACATGCCCGTGGCATAGATGAAGTCCGGGTCCTCACCGCCGGCGGGGAGCATGACGACCGGCGCCTGGCCAGACCTGCGGACGCGGGAGCGACGCGGTGCGGCGACCGCGACGGTTTGCGTGTCGCGCCACAGGCCCGCCGTCTCCACCGCCTGGGCCACCGCCTGGAGGAGGGCGTCATCTCCCCGGCCGCGGGGCTTGCGTTTCGCGCCGCGCCCCTCCAGGTTCAGCTTCTCCTGCACCTCGTAACCGCTCGAGAAGGCCACGTCGTAGCCCAGGTCGCGGAGCTGGGCCAGGTCGCGGCGGAGGGTGCGCTCGGACACGCCGGCGCGGCCGGCGAGCTCGATCGGGGACAGGCCGGGCTCGGCGATGATCGCGGCCAGGACTCGCAGGAGACGGGCGAGCCGCTCGGCGCGGTTCATGGCCGCGTCGCGGCTAGCTGATCTCTTCCCAGGAGGTCGCGTTGCCCTCGAACGGGTCGGGCTCGGGCTCCTCCTGGTTGCCCACCTTCTGGTGGAAGCGGCTGGCGATCATCTGGTAGGCCATCGCCTTGGGGATGCCGAGTTTGGTCAGCGACTTCACCTCGTCGGCCATGACCTTGTCCCGTGCCGTTTCGATCGCAGCGAGCACCTCTTCGATCGTCGCCGTCTTTTTGACCATTGGAGATGCCCATTCTACCGGCCCTCCGGCCGCGACCGGCCGTGCCTTAACCTTGTTTTCATAACCGATTACGCCGCCGACAAGATTCGCAACGTGGTGCTGCTGGGGCACTCACACGATGGCAAGACCATGCTGGCCGAGGCCATGCTCTTCGCCTCCGGCGCGGTCGCGCGGATGGGCTCGCCGGACCAGGCTACGGCCACCATGGACTACGAGCCCGAGGAGCAGAAGCGAAAGATCTCGATCAACCTCGGCGTCGGGTTCGCCGAGCACAACGGCCACAAGGTCAACATCCTGGACGCGCCCGGCTTCTTCGACTTCTCGGGCCAGGTGGTCAGCGGGCTGCGCGCGGCCGAGGGCGCGGTGGTCGTGGTCGGGCCCTCGTCACAGCTCGCGGTCGGCACCGAGATCGCGTGGGAGCACTGCAACCGCACCAGCAAGCCCCGCATCGTCGTCGTCAACAAGCTCGACAAGGAAAACTCCGACTTCTACGGCGCTGTGGCCGCGATGCGGGGCGCGCTGTCACCGCGGCCGTTCCCCCTGCACCTTCCCATCGGCGCCGAGCAGGACTTCAAAGGCATCGTCGACCTCCTGCACCTCAAGGCGTACGTGACCGCGCCCGACGGCAAGGGCAGCGAGGTGCCGATCCCCGAGGACATGAAGCAGCGCGTCGAGGAGCATCGCGGTCAGCTCATCGAGGCGGCGGCGGAGAGCGACGACTCGCTGCTCGAGAAGTACCTCGACGCGGGCACGCTCGACGAAGGCGAGATCCAGAGCGGCCTGCGCCAGGGCATCCTCGACGGCAGAGTCGCGCCGGTCGTCTGCTGCTCGGCGACGAAGCTGCTCGGTGTGCGCACCCTGCTGTCGACCATCGTCGAGCTCATGCCGCCGCCGGAAGCAGAGCCGGACAAGCCGGTCAAGGCCTTCGTCTTCAGCACCGGCGGTGACCAGTTCGGGCGCATCAGCTACTTCAAGGTCGTGGCGGGCTCAGTCAAGGCGGACGCGCACCTGCCGAACCTCTCGCGGGGCGGCGAGGAGCGGCTCGCGCAGGTCTTCTTTCCGCGCGGCAAAGAGCACGTCGCCGCCACCGAGATCCACGCCGGCGACATCGGGGCCGTGACCAAGCTCACGCACACGCTGACCGGCGACACGCTGGGCATGAAGGACGGCGGCCCGCTGCCGCCCCTGGACCTGCCGGGCCCCGCGTACAGCCTCGCCATCACGCCCAAGGCGCGCGGCGACGAGGAGAAGATCTCGAGCGGCCTGGCCCGGTTGAGCGAGGAGGACCCGACGCTCCACGTCGAGCGCACCGAGGAGACTCACCAGCTGGTCATCGCCGGCCTCGGCGACGTGCACCTCGACCTGACGCTGGAAAAGCTGAAGCGGAAGTACGGCGTCGAGGCCACGACGGCGACGCCGCGCGTGCCGTACCGGGAGACGGTGCACGGCTCCGCGCGTGCCGAGGGCCGGCACGTCAAGCAGTCAGGCGGCCACGGCCAGTACGGCATCTGCGTCATCGAGGTCGCGCCCACCGCTCGCGGCGAAGGCTTCGTCTGGGAGGACAAGATCTTCGGCGGTTCGATTCCACAGAACTTCCGGCTCTCGGTGCAGAAGGGCATCGTCGACACGATGTCCAAGGGCGTTGTCGCCGGCTACCCGATGGTCGACGTCAGGGTCACGCTGCTCGACGGCAAGTACCACTCCGTCGATTCGAACGACATGGCGTTCCAGATCGCCGGCTCGCTCGCCATCCGCAAAGGCGCGCTCGACGCGGGCCCGGTGCTCCTCGAGCCGATCGTCGAGGCCACGATCCGCGTCCCTGAGCGCAACCTTGGCGACATCATGTCCGACGTCAACGGGCGCCGAGGCAAGATCCTCGGCACGGAGCCGACCGACGGCTACCAGGACGTGAAGGTGCTGGTGCCGGAGTCGGAGATGCTGCGCTTCGCGCTCGACCTGCGCTCGATCACGCAGGGCCGTGGCAGCTTCTCCCAGAAGTTCGACCACTACGAGGAGATGCCGGCGCACCTCGCCAGGTCGATCATCGACCAGTTCCAGAAGGAGCACGAGGCGGCGAGCTAGCCTCGACCACCCGTCCGATCCTGTCCCGGACCTCGTCTGTCGCCAGGCCGCGGACGGCGAGGGTGGTCCGCCTGCGCACGATGTCCTCCACCGTCATCGCCCATTCCTCACCGACCGCGTGATAGACCTGCGCCCAGACCACCGGGGCGTCGGGATGGATCCTGTCGAACGCGTCGGCGTGCGCTTCGCGGTAGGCGAGCAGCCTCGAGACCTCGCTTCCGTAGTGGCGGACGAGGTTATCCCAGACCGCGGGGTCGACGCCATCGGGCCGGGGGGGCAGCGCGCCGGCGGCGGGAAGCGGCTCATCGACAAGCCTGTGTCGCCGCGCGCGGTCATCGCGCAGCCGGCGAAGCACGTCCATGGCGATGCGGCGGTGCGTCGTCAGCTTGCCGCCCGCGACCGAAACCATGCCCAGCGGGCCTTCCGTGATCACGTGCTCGCGTGGCGTCTCGGCCGTCGTCGCGCTGCCCAGCTCGAGCACGCGGAGCCCGGCAAACGTGAACAGGACCCGGTCCCGGTCGAGGAACTCTTTCGGCAGCGACAGCGCCGCCTCGTCGAAGACCTGGTCGAGGTCGCGCTCGTCGACGCGCACGTCGTCGG
>JBKPCW010000061.1:0-3872 GCA_046727555.1 Candidatus Dormiibacterota bacterium
GGCGGTACTCGAGGCGATGAAGATGCAGAACGACATCGTCACCACGGTGGCGGGCAAGGTCTCCGCCGTCTACGTCAAGGAGGGCGAGGTCGTCACGCCGAACCAGCCTCTCCTCAACATCGGTTGAAGAAAAAGCTCTTCAACAAGATCCTGATCGCCAACCGCGGCGAGGTCGCGATCCGCGTCATGCGCGCGTGCCGCGAGCTTGGCATCGCGACGGCCGCCGTCTACTCCGACGCCGACCGCTCCGCGATCCACGTCCGCTACGCCGACGAGGCGCACCACATCGGGGGCGCGGCGCCGGCCGAGTCTTACCTCCAGCTGGAGCGCATCGTCAAGACGGCGCACGACTGCGGCGCGGACGCGATCCACCCGGGTTATGGATTCCTCGCCGAGAAGCCACAGTTTCCCGAAGCCTGCGAGGCGGCCGGCGTCAGGTTCATCGGTCCGCCCGCCTCGGCGATGCGCGCGCTCGGCTCCAAGCTCGCCGCGCGCCGGCTGGCCGCCGAGCACGGCGTGCCGGTGACCCCTGGGAGCGGCGCGGTCGACTCGACCACCGCGCTGGACGCGGCGCGGAAGATCGGTTTCCCGGTGATGCTCAAGCCGGCGGGCGGCGGCGGGGGGATCGGGATGAAGATCGTCGAGTCGGAAAAGGAGCTCGCAGCGGCGATCGAGGGCACGGCCCAGGCGGCGCGCTCGGCATTCGGCGACGCGACCGTCTACCTCGAGAAGTACGTGCGCCGCCCGCGCCACATCGAGATCCAGGTCATCTGTGACAGCCACGGGCACGCCGTGCACCTGGGCGAGCGCGAGTGCTCGATCCAGCGGCGCCACCAGAAGATCATGGAGGAGACCCCCTCGCCGGCCCTGACCGCCGAGATCCGCGCGGCGATGGGGGACGCCGCGATCCGCGCCGCCAGGGCCGCCGGCTACGTCAACGCCGGTACCGTCGAGTTCATCTTCAGCGAAGGCGATTTCTATTTCCTCGAGGTCAACGCGAGGCTGCAGGTCGAGCATCCGATCACCGAGGCGGTCACCGGCATCGACCTGGTCAAGGAGCAGATCCGGGTCGCGGCCGGCCTCGAGCTCGGCTTCGCGCAGCAGGACGTGGAGTGGAGAGGGCACGCGATCGAGATGCGCATCAACGCCGAGGACCCGTTGCGCAAGTTCATCCCGAACCCGCGGCGGATCACGCGCTGGGTCGCGCCTGCCGGACCGGGTGTGCGCGTTGACTCGGGCTTCGGCCCAGGCTCGGACGTGCCCCCCAACTACGACTCACTCCTGGCCAAGCTGATCGTCCACGGCAGCGACCGCGCGGAGGCGATCGCCCGCGCCGGCCGGGCGCTGCGTGAGTTCGTGCTCGCCGGCCCGGCGACGACGATCCCGTACCATCGCGCGATCCTCGAGAACCCCGACTTCCGCGCCGGCAACCTGAGCACGCGATTCATCGAGGACCACCCGAACCTGATCGAGCAGGCGAAGAAGCTCGCCGAGGACCAGTCGCCTTTCGACTACGGGCCGGATCCGCGCCACGTCGCCGCGGCGGCGGCCGCGGTCGCCTCGTTGGTGCGGCGATAGCGCCCCTGCGTCACCCCGAGGGCGGACCGCCCTTCGAAGTTATCGGCACCGAGCACCGCGGCCGCTCGGACCTCTTCGACCTGCGCGAGGACGTCATCCGTTTCCCCGACGGGTCGGAGGCGCTGTACACGGTCATCACCAACCCCGACTCGTGCTTCGTCGTGCCGTACTTCGACAACGGCGACACGATGCTCGTCCGCCAGTGGCGGCACGCGTGGAGCATCTCGTCGTGGGAGGTGCCGGCCGGGACGGGCGACCCCGGTGAGGACCCGCTGGCGTGCGCGCGGCGCGAGCTTGCCGAGGAGACTGGTCTCGTCGCCGCGCGCTACACCTCGCTCGGCATCGTGCACGGTGCCGCCATGCTCACCGGCCTGGCCCACCTCTACCTGGCCGAGCATCTGACCGAGTCGGCGCGTGCTCCGGAGGCCTACGAGCAGGACATGGAGGTGCTGCGCCTGCCCTTCGCCGAGGCGCTCAACGCGGCGCTCGACGGGCAGATCGTGCACTCGGGCTCGGTGACGGCGCTGTGTCGCGCCGCGCGAGCCCTCAAGGTCTTTTAGCTTCCCTTCTAACCGCTCGTGGTCGGCGACGGAGACCGCGACGCGGTCACCGCGTCCTTCTGGTTCGCGTGCTTCTTGGGCGAAGGGCCGACCAGGTCGAGGTCGTACTCAGCCGACACGCTCTGGCCCTGCACGTCGCGCAACGATGTGAGCACAACGAGCCTGTAGCGCTCGCCCGGCTTGAGGTTCAAGCCGGCCAACGTCACCACGCGGTTCGCGTAGGAAGCAGTCGCGTCGAGCTGCTTGCCCTTGGCGTCGACGATCGTCACAGCGTCGGTGACCGTCGCCGGATCGAGGTCGCTGTCGAACGTGACCTTCACCGCGTCGGCGCCGACCTCGACGTTCACCACCTGCGCGCCCTTGCCGAGGTCGTGGGTGGTCCCGGCCGTCGCCTGGTCGATCAGGAACTGCCTGGTGGTCGCGTCGCGGACGAGAGTCAACGTCTCCTCGGCGGCGCGGACGTCGAGCTTGTCGTGCGTGAGCACGAGCCTGACGACGAACCGGGTCGTGTCGGGCTGGGCGCCCGTTGTCTCCGAGGTGAGGATGTAAGAGCGCGAGAGGTGCGGGTCGCCGGTCACGGTTAGCTGCAGTCCGCCCGCGCCGTACGCGGCCTTGCCGTTGGCGTCGAGGAACGCGGCCGCCTGGTCGGACTGGCCTGCGACGCGAGCCTGCATGAAGTTGTTGACCACTGCCGTCGCCTCGTCGAGAGCGCTCGGCTCGGGAGGAAGCGCGGGCGCGGTGCCCGTCCAGACATAGGCGCCGCGAACGAAGACGAAGGCCGTCCCGTTCGGCGCCCACATGACGGAGTGATAGGTGCCACCGGAGAGCCTGGTGGCGTTCGAGCCGTCGGGCCGCACCTGGAGCACGTCGGTGTCGCCGCCGATCAGGATGGCGTCCTGGCTGGACCAGCTGGCGTCGCCTGCCGGTAGCGTCGCCAGCTTGTTGCCCTGGGTGTCGGCGACGATCACGCTGTCGGCCGTCGCGTAGAGCACCTCCGAGCCGCCCGGCGACCAGTCCTGGAACACCGCCCCCGCCTGCCCGAGCTGCACGCTCTTGCCGGACGACAGGTCGAGCACGAACAGGTTCTCGCCCTGCGTGTAGACCGCGTGCGCGCCGTCCGGGGCGATGGCGACGACGATGACCGCGGCGCCGTCAGGCAGGGGCGTTACCTGCTGCACCGTGCTGTCGCCCCCTTGCGTGTACAGCCCGCCGGCCGCTGCCCAGATCAGCCTGTCCTTGCCCCAGCCGACGAACACCGGCGTCGGGGTCACGTTGAGCTCGTCGGTCTTGCCGGAGGCGAAGGTCAGGACCTCGATCTTTCCGTCGCGAACGTAGGCGAGGCGGTCGCCGGTCAGCGAGATCGACGGCGAGGAGGCGCTGTCGGTGGCGATGGTGTCGGCCGCTCCGCCCTTGAGCGAGACGACTTTCAGCGCGCCCTTGCCGTCGAGGTAGTAGATCGACGACGAGTCGGAGGACCACTGCGCGACGAGCGTCTTCGCCCCGCCCAGGCTGGTGAGCAGCTTCTCGCCGACTGCGCTGGTCGGCGTCGGCCGAGGCGTCGGCGTCGCCGACGGCGTGGGGGGCGGGGTGGTCACGAAGGTGATCGTCTGCGGCGCGGTCAGCGCTTTGCCGTTGGCGGTCTTCGCGCCCGAACCGATGGTCACCTGGTACTGCGTGTTGGGCGCGAGCGCGCCGCCCGCGGGCTGCACCGCGAGCGTCCGGCTGTTGTCGGCC
>JBKPCW010000062.1:0-3238 GCA_046727555.1 Candidatus Dormiibacterota bacterium
ACCCAGCCCTTGCGCCCCCCGGCCTCGCCGAGGATGACGAAATGCTCGACGCCGCTGAGCTGGTCGCGCACGCCGTCGATCGCGTCGACGTAATCGGGATGGACGCACAGCACCTTCGATCCGGAGTGGGTCGTGATGTAGACGAAGTCCTCGGCCGTGAGCCGGTAGTTGATCGGCACCACCACCGCGCCGATCTGCGGCACGGAGTAAAACGACTCGAGCTGGAGGTGCGTGTTCGGCGCGATGTACGCGACGCGGTCGCCCTTGCCGACGCCCATCGCCTGCAGCGCCGACGACCAGCGGTCACAGCGGTCGAAGAACTGCTCGTAGTTCAGGCGCAGGTCGCCGTCGACCACCCCGAGGCGATCGCCGTAAAGCTTGCGGGTGCGGCGCGCGAACTCGAGAGGCGTTAGTGGCGTCTCCATGACTCTCTCCTATGAGTTGAGCATCAGGGCGAAGTCGGTGGACTTGATGCCGCCCACGAACGAGCTGTGCGGCTGCAGCTCAAGCTCGACTGAGCGTTCGAACACGAACGCGTACACGTTGTCCAGGGTCCAGTCACCGTAGCCCTGGATGCGCAGGCCGTAGCGAAGGCCTTCGTCGGCGCGGCCGCGCTGGTACAGGTCGGTGGCCCGGATGTAAAACGCCTTCAGGATTTCGAGCTGCATGGACAGCTCGGCGATCGTCATCGGGTCGCCCTCCGCCTCCACCAGCTGCTCGACCTGGGTTTCGAGGTCGGCGATCTCCTTCTGGTAGTCGTCCACCCCAGGGACGAGTGTACTAGTGGATTAAATAGTTGGTCGCGACGGCCCCGGCGACCAGGATGGCGATGATGTTGACGACCTTGATCATGGGGTTGATGGCGGGACCGGCGGTGTCCTTGTTCGGGTCGCCGACCGTGTCGCCGGTGACCGCGGCCTTGTGCGCTTCCGACCCTTTGCCGCCGAGGTGCCCCTCCTCGATGTACTTCTTGGCGTTGTCCCAGGCGGCGCCGCCGCTCGTCATCTGCAGGGCGAGGAAGAGCCCGGTGATGATCGCGCCCAGCAGCATGCCGCCGAGGGCTCGTGGTCCGAGGAGGAAGCCCACGGCGATCGGGGCGACCACCGGGATGATGCCCGGCAGGATCATCTCGCGCTGGGCCGCGGCGGTCACGATCCGGACGGCGGTGCCGTACTCGGGCCGGCCCGTCCCCTCCAGGATCCCCGGGATCTCGCGGAACTGGCGGCGCACCTCCTCGACGACCAGCCCGCCGGCGCGACCGACCGCAAGCATGGCGAGTGAGCCGAAGAGGAAGGGCAGGATGCCGCCGAGGAACAGGCCGGCGATGACCAGCGGGTCCGACAGCTCGAACTTCGTCGGATGGCCCGCGCGCGCGAGCTCCTCGGTGTAGGACGCAAAGAGCACCAGGGCGGCGAGCCCCGCCGAGCCGATCGCGTAGCCCTTGGTCACGGCCTTGGTCGTATTGCCGACCGCGTCCAGAGGGTCGGTGACGTCGCGCACCTCTTTCGGCAGCTTCGCCATCTCGGCGATGCCGCCGGCGTTGTCCGTGATCGGGCCGTACGCGTCGATGGCGACGATGATGCCGGTCATCGAAAGCATCGCCACGGCGGCGATGGCGATCCCGTACAGACCTCCCACCCCGTAGGAGATGAGAATGCCGGTGGCGATGACGGTCACCGGCAGCGCGGTCGCCATCATCCCGATCGCCTGGCCCGCGATGATGTTGGTCGCGTGGCCCGTGACCGACGCCTTGGCGATCAGGTGCACAGGCCAGTAAGCCGTCTCGGTGAAGAATTCGGTGATGGCGACGATCAGGACCGTGATGACCACACCGACCAGGGCGCAGAAGAAGAGGTTGATCGGGTCGTGGTCGAAGCCCTTCAGGTAGCCGCCGGCCTTCATGTATGACGTGACGAAGAAGAAGCCGATGATCGCGATCACGACCGCGACGAGCAGGCCGGCGTAGAGCGCGCCCATGATCCATCGCGGGTTGAAGATGCGGACGAAGAACGTACCGGCGATCGAGCCCACGACGCTCACGGAGCCGAGCAGCAGCGGGTAGACGACCCAGCCCAGCTGGTTCTTGAACAGCAGCGAGCCGAGGAGCATGGCGGCGATCATCGTCACGGCGTACGTCTCGAACAGGTCGGCGGCCATGCCCGCGTCGTCGCCCACGTTGTCGCCGACGTTGTCGGCGATCACGGCCGGGTTACGCGGGTCGTCCTCCGGGATGCCGGCCTCGACCTTGCCCACGAGGTCGGCGCCCACGTCCGCGGCCTTGGTGTAGATGCCGCCGCCCAGGCGGGCGAAGACCGAAACCAGGCTCGCGCCGAAGGCCAGGCCGACCAGCGCGTCGGGGTTCTTGAAGACGAGGTACGCGGCTGAGACGCCGAGCAGGCCGAGGCCGACGACCATGAACCCGGTGACCGCGCCACCTCGAAACGCGACCTGCAGCGCGGTGTTGAGCCCGCCGCGCGCCGCCTCCGCGGTGCGCACATTGGCCCGCACGGCGATGTTCATGCCGACGTAACCCGCCGCCGCGGAAAGGACCGCGCCCACGACGTAGAGCGAGGCGGTGGTCCAGTTGATGAAGAAGCCGATGACGACGGCGATGACCACGCCGATGATCGCGATCACGGTGTACTGCCGGTTCAGGTAGGCGGCCGCGCCCTCCTGGATCGCCGAGGCGATCTCGCGCATACGGTCGTTGCCGGTCGGCTGGCTGAGGACCAGGAAGATCAGGAAGACGGCAAACAGCACGGCCGCCACACCGCCGGCCACGCCAAACCACGCCGTGCTGGAATCCATCTACCTCCCCTCTGATCGCGGAGAAACAGCCGCGGAGCGATAGGTTAAAGGAACCGGGAGGCTCACCACGCGAGGTCGAATCCGCGGAAGCTCCCGGTGGCCGCGGACCACTGTGCCTCGACCCGGTCGACCCGCCCCGCGCGCGGCCCGGCCTTCAGCGCCCGCTCGAGCTCCTCGAGGTTGCCGCGCTCGCCCTCGGCGACCAGCTCGACCGAGCCGTCCTCGTTGTTGCGCACCCATCCGCGCAGGCCCAGCCGCTGCGCCGTGCGCTGGACGAAGTACCTGAAGCCGACGCCCTGGACGTCGCCGCGCACGACGGCGTGCAGCCGCTCCATCCGTATATCGTCCTCGCATGCCGCTGTCCAGCATCGTCGCGATCGGGGACGAGCTGGTGGGCGGGTTCACGCTCGACACCAACTCTCACTGGATG
>JBKPCW010000063.1:0-5263 GCA_046727555.1 Candidatus Dormiibacterota bacterium
TAGCTACTCAGACAATCCCAACCGTATACCGGAAGGAGAGCAGGCCCGCCGGCGAAGCCGGTCGGCCGATGAGAGGAAACCATGTGGGTTTCCTCTCATATTTTCTATAGCTGTCCCGCGAAGTGGCAGGCGGCGAACCGCCCGTTCTCCTTCATCTCCAGCGGCGGTTCGACCTCGGAGCAGATCGGCTGGGCGATCGGGCACCGCGTGTGGAACCGGCACGCCGACGGAGGGTTGACCGGGGAGGGGATCTCGCCCTTCAGGAGGATCGGCTTGCGCGTCGCCTCGAGGTCCGGGTCGGGCACCGGGACCGAGCTCTCCAGCACCTTGGTGTACGGGTGCAGCGGCCGGTCGCGAATCTGCGCGCTCGGCGCGATCTCGACGATCTTGCCCAGGTACATGACCGCGATCCGGTCGCTGATGTGCCGCACGACCGAGAGGTCGTGGGCGATGAACAGGAACGTCAGGTCGAACTTCGTCTGCAGGTCCTCCATGAGGTTCACGATCTGCGCCTGGATCGACACGTCGAGGGCCGAGACCGGCTCGTCGGCGACGATGAACGTGGGGTTGAGGACCAGAGCGCGCGCGATGCCGATGCGCTGGCGCTGCCCTCCGGAGAACTCGTGTGGGTAGCGGTTGACGAAGTTCGGGTTCAGCCCGACGACCCGCATCACCTCCTGCACGCTCTGCTCGGCCTTGCGCCCGCGCGCCACGCCGAAGTTGCGCAGGGGCTCGGAGATGATGTCGCCCACGGTCATGCGGGGGTTCAACGATGCGTACGGGTCCTGGAAGATCATCTGGATCCGCTGCCGGGTCCGGCGAAGCTTCTCGCCCCGGACTGCGGTGAGGTCGATGCCCTCGAAGTACACGTGCCCCGACGTTGCGGGCTGCAGGCGGACGATGACGCGCCCCAGGGTGGACTTGCCGCAGCCCGACTCGCCGACGAGCCCGAGCGTCTCGCCGGGAGCGATGGCGAGGTCGACCCCGTCGACGGCGTGCACGACGGCGCGGGAGAACAGCCCACCGCCGGCCGGGAAGTACTTGACCAGCTTCTCGACCCGGAGCAGCGGCGCTTTGAGCGTCGGGTCGGTGGCGGCCGTGACCGCCGGCTGCGCGCTCACTTCTGCGCAATCGCCTCGGGGTTGGGGACGTTCTTCATCAGCACCCAGCACCGTGCGGACTGACCCGGGTCCACCTGGTCGAGCGGCGGCTCATCGGTGAGGCAGCGGTCGATGCGGAACTTGCAGCGGGGGTGGAACTTGCAGCCCGGGGGCAGCTTACCCAGGTCGGGGGGCAGGCCCTTGATCGACACCAGGCGCTCCTTCTCCACCTCGTCGACGCGCGGCATCGAACGGAGAAGCGACCAGGTGTAGGGGTGCTGGGGGTTCTTGAAGATCGCCCGCGTCGGTCCCTCTTCGACGATGCGGCCCGCGTACATGACGATGACGCGGTTGCAGAGGCTGGCGACGAGGGCCATGTTGTGTGTGATCAGGATCACGGCCGCGCGCAGCTCGCGGCTGAGGTCGCGCACCAGCTCGATGATCGACGCCTGGACGGTGACGTCCAGGGCGGTGGTCGGCTCGTCGGCGATCAGCAGCGACGGCTCGTTGGAGACGCCCATGGCGATCATCGCGCGCTGGCGCATGCCGCCCGAGAACTGGTGCGGGAAGTCGCGCACGCGGTCCTTGGCCGCGGGGATGCGCACGCGCTGCAGCAAGGGCACGACACGCTCGTGCGACTGCTGCCGGGTGAAGCGCCGGTGCGCGGCCATCGCCTCCTCGACCTGGAACCCCACGCGGAGCACCGGGTTGAGCGAGGTCATCGGGTCCTGGAAGATCATCGCCACGTCGTTGCCGCGGAACTCGCGGATCTCTTCGTCGGTCATCTCCACGACGTCCTTCTCGCCGTACAGGATCCGACCGGAGGTGATCTTGCCCGGCTCGGGGATCAGGCGCAGGATCGACAGGGCGGTCATGGTCTTGCCCGAGCCGGACTCGCCGACGATGCCGACGATCTCGCCGCGGTCGACCTCGAAGTTGATGCCATCGACGGCGGTCACAACGCCGCCGGAGATAGCGAATTGAACGCGGAGGTCCTGGACCCGCAAGAGCGAGGCCAGGGGTTACCTCCTCATCCGGGGATCGAACGCGTCGCGCAGCCCGTCGCCCAGCCAGTTGAAGGCCATCAGCGTGATCGACAGCGCGATCGTAGGGGCGAGCACGATGTGCGGCGCGAAGTCCATGCCGTGATAACCGTCGGCGGCCATGGCGCCCCACGACGGTGTGGGAGGCGGAAGACCGAGGCCGAGGAAGCTGAGGAACGCCTCGAACAGGACCGCCGCCGGGATGGCGAAGGTGGCCTGGACGATGATCGGGCCCAGCGCGTTGGGGAAGATGTGGCGGAACAGCATCGCGAGGTCTCGAGCGCCAGACATGCGCGCCGCCTCCACGAACTCTCGCTCGCGCAGCGCCAGCGCCTGACCGCGCACGAGACGCGCCATGTCCATCCAGCGTGTCAGCGCAAACGCGACGACGATCACGAACACGCCGCGGGGGATCAGGTGCAGCGCGTCGGAGAGGACGAAGACCAGGATCAGCGCCACCAGCAGGTCCGGGATCCCGTACCAGATGTTGATGAAGAACGAGATCACGAGGTCGACCTTGCCTCGGTAGAACCCGGCGATTAGACCCAGCGGAATCCCGATCAGGGAAAGGATGACGGCGCTGCCGATGCCGACCTGGACGGTGATGAGCGCCCCGCCCATGATCCGGCTCAAGATGTCCCGGCCCGCCTGGTCGAGGCCGAGCAGGTGCTTGGCAGACGGAGGCTGATAGGTCGGCCCGACCGCCTGCAGCCAGGTCGGGTACGGCGTCCAGACGATGGAGATCAAGGCGACGATGAGCAGGATGGTGATGATCGCTCCGCCCAGCAGCGCCAGGCGGTTGCGGCGGATGCGCCGCCAGGCGTCGCTGAGCAGCGTGACCTGCTCCGGGACCTCGTAGCCGAGCTCGACGTCCGGCTGCGCGAGCGGTGCTGCTTGCGCCATCAGTAGCGGATCCTGGGGTCGAGCGCCGGGTAGATCACGTCCACGGTCAGGTTGGCCAGGCCGACCAGCGCGGCGTAGAACGTGAAGACGCCGATGACGATGTTGTAGTCGCGGGCGAGGATGCTGGTCACGAACTCCTTGCCGAGGCCGGGGATGCCGAAGATGTTCTCGATCACGACCGAGCCGGTGATGATGCCCGTGATCAGGGGTCCGAGGATGGTGACCACCGGGATCAGCGCGTTGCGCAGCGCGTGCCGGACGACGACCACGCGCGCCTTGAGACCCTTGGCCCACGCCGTGCGCACGTAGTCGGTGCGGATGGTCTCCAGCATGCTCGCTCGCGTCAGCCGGGCAACGTAGCTCGCGTAGGGAAGACCGAGGGCGATCGCGGGCACCGGGATCTGCGTCCAGTCGCCCCAGCCCACGTTGTAGTACACGGTCCCCTGCGTCCAGTTGTAGAAGTAGTGGCCGAAGATCAGGAGCATGAAGATGGCGATGACGAAGTTCGGGATGCTGTAGCCGACCACCGCAGCGCTCGACGCCACGTAGTCGACCCAGGTGTTCTGGCGGAGGGCCGCGATCACGCCAAGTAACAGCCCCACGCCGATCGTGATGAGGATCGCGAAAAACCCGACGGTGAAGCTGACGGAAGTCTCGCGCAAGAGAAGCGGCGTGATCATGACGCCGCGGTTGATCAGCGACTCTCCGAGGTTGCCGTGGAGCACGCCGCCCACCCAGTTGACGTACTGCTGGTGGAGCGGAAGGTCCAGGCCGTAATGGTGAAGATGGGCCGCCAGCGACTCGGGGGTGGTGCGGGTCTCATTCAGGAAGGCGTTGCCCGGGATCTGGTGGAGAAGGATGAAGACGATCGAGGAGACGAGGACGGTCGTGATCGCGATCAGGATCACGCGCTGCCCGATGTAGAGGAGGGTCCCTCTCATCTCTTGCTCACATCCCCATCTCGAGATTGACGAAGGGGGCCCGCCGGCTGGCGGACCCCCTCAATTGTCGCCGTAACCGCACGCCTAGTGCGTGAGGATCTTCACGTCCGACCAGTAGTTGTCGTAGAGCGCGTTGCCGCCGGCGCCCTGGACATACGGGTGGACCACATACTGCTGGATGCCGTAGATCAGGTTCCCGGTCACGCAGTTGTCGACCAGGATCTGATTCATCTTCTTATAGGTGTCGAGGGACTGGGAAAGCGGCTTGGAGTTGGCGTCCTTAGCCATCGAGTCGAGCTGCGGGTTCGAGTAGCACGCGCCGCCCGAGCCGGCATCGGTGACGAACAGGAAGTCGAACCAGTCCTGGGGGTTGTCGTAGTCCGCGCCCCAGCTGTGCCGGAAGACCGGATACGTGCACTTGGTGCGCGCGTTGAAGAACGAAGCACGGTCGGTCGAGGCGCACTGGACGGTGACGCCCAGGTTCTGGCGCCACTGCGAGGCCAGGTTGTCGCAAATCGCCTTGTTCTGAGCGTTGGCGTTGTAGGTGTAGATCAGGTTGCCGACGGCAGCCGCGCCGCCAGCCTGCTGCAACAGCTGCTTGGCCTTGGCCCCGTCGAACACGGCCCATGGGTCGGTGTTGTCGCCGAGGTAGCCCTTCAGCCCCTTGGTGATGACGCCACCGGTGGCCTTGACGCACGCGGTGCCCTTGGAGCAAGCGATGTCGACCAGCTGGTCGCGGTCGACCGCCAGGCTGAACGCTTCGCGCAGGAGCTTGCCGTTGCCGTCGCCGGCGAACGGGCTCTTGAGTCCGGTCGTGCACGACTTGGACGGCTGGGCCTTGGCCGTGCAGAAGTTGAAGCCGATCCAGCTCGTTCGAGCGGCTGGCTGCAGCGTCAGCTGCTTCTTGAGCTGGGGGTCGCTGTTGTAGCGGATGACGTCCTCAGGGGTGAGGCTCTGGTTGGCGTTGCCGATCAGGCTGTAACCGCCTGACTCGTACTTCGTCAGCTGCGCCTTCTGGTCGGCCACGATCTCGATGTGGATCTTGGTGAGAGATCCGGTCGAGCCGCCGTACCAGTTCGGAACCGGTGCGAAGTCGAGCGACTGCTTCGGCGTCCGGGCGGTCATCTTGAACTGGCCGGTGCCGATCGCCGTCGCCGGGTCGTCGGCCCACTTGGTGTCGGTCGCCTTGCCTGCCGCGAGCACGACCTTCTGGTCGACCACCCAGGCCGTCCACAGGGCGACCTCGGTGAACCAGTAGCCGGCGGGCGCGGTGAGG
>JBKPCW010000064.1:0-10216 GCA_046727555.1 Candidatus Dormiibacterota bacterium
CGGAGGTGAGGATCCGGCGGGACGCATATGAGTCCATCCGTGCTCACGGTGCCCGCGGCTTCCCGCACGAGATCTGCGGGCTCTTGATCGGACATCCGGACGAGCAGCTCATCACCGAGGTGCGGCCGGTGAAGAACCTGGAGACCCAGAACCCCGAGGTCCGCTACCTGATCGACGACAAAGAGGACATGCGGATCCGCAAGGAGCTCTACAAGACGGACCTCGACGTCATCGGCTACTACCACAGCCACCCGAACCACCCCGCGCAGCCGTCGGTCTTCGACACCGAGCGCTCGTGGGAGGGCTACGTCTACGTGATCGTGTCCGTGCAGGACGCCAGGCCGGCGGAAATGAACGCCTTCGTGGCCCAGCAGGATCGGGGGCCGATGGTCCCCGAGCCGGTCGAGGTCGTCTAGATAATCCAGAGGCCGGCGGCAAGCCCGGCAGCGGCGATGTGGTTCGGCGCCGCGCTCAGCGCCATCGCCTCTGCAATCCTGTGGGCGTGGCGAGGCCCATCGTTGCCATCGTCGGCCGGCCGAACGTAGGCAAGTCGACCCTCTTCAACCGCCTGCTCGGGTGGCGCAAGGCGATCGTCGACGCGCAGTCCGGGCTCACGCGGGACCGCCTCTACGGCGTCGCCGAGTGGCGGGGCCGGGAGCTCACCGTCGTCGACACCGCGGGTCTCGACCTCGACGCGGCGAAAGACTCCTCGCGCGCGGCGATCGAGGCCCAGACCAGGATCGCCATCGACCAGGCCGACCTGATCCTCTTCCTGCTCGACGTGCGCCAGGGCCTGACGCCGATCGACCGCGACATCGCCCGGATGCTCCGAGCCTCGCGGCGAAAGCTGATCGTCGCCGCCAACAAGGCCGACACCCCCAACGACCGCCACTTCGCCCACGAGCTGCTCGAGCTCGGCTTCGACGAGCCTGCGTTGATCTCCGCCCAGCACGGCCTCGGCGTGGGGGAATTGCTCGACCGCGTGGTCGAGGCCCTGCCGCCGGCCGAGGAGACCGAGCGCGCGGGCGACGGCGCCGACCGCCTCGCCATCATGGGCCGGCCCAACGTCGGCAAGTCGTCGCTGCTCAACGCGCTGCTCGGTGACGAGCGCGCTCTCGTGAGCCCGACTCCGGGCACGACGCGTGACCCCATCGACACCGAGCTGACCTTCGACGGAGTGCCGGTGGTCCTGGTCGACACCGCGGGCATCCGGCGCAAGTCCTCGAGCCGCGACCGCCTCGAGCGTTACAGCCTCCTCCGCGGCATTCACGCGATGGAGCGCGCCGACGCCGTGCTCCTGGTCGTCGAAGCTTCGGCGGGCGTGCTCGCGCAGGACCAGCACGTCGCCGGCTACGCGCTGGACGCGGGCAAAGGCCTGGTCATCGTGGTGAACAAGATCGACCTCGTCGAGCCCGATCTGCGCAAGCCCGCCTACTGGCGCAAGGCCCTCGCCTCGCACTTCAAGTTCGCGACCTTCGCGCCGGTCGTCGCGGTCTCGGCGAAGACGAAGGAGGGGATGGGCTCGGTGCTCCCGATCGCTGTCGAGGTCGTGGGTCAGCGCCGGATCAAGATGCCGCCCAACGAGCTGAACCGCGTGCTCCGCGAGGCGTTCCTCGAGCATCCGCCCCCGAGCTACAAGGGTCGCCGCCTCAAGCTCACCTACGCCACTCAGGCCGGCGGCGAAGCTCCGACGGTCGTCCTTTTTGTCAACGACACGGGCCTGCTGCACTTCTCCTACCGTCGGTACCTGGAGCGAAAGGTCCGCGACCGTTTCGGGCTCGTCGGCAATCCCCTCAAGCTCGTCCTGCGGGCGGAAGAAAGCCGGAAATCCAGGGCCCGGGCCGCAAAATAGCCGCGTTTACATTTCGCTCACAGATGTAAGACAGCGGTCTGATGCCGCGGTGATGAATTTGTTGATGCCATGGCCGGAGCGATGACACCGAAGGTGCTCGTCGTCGACGACGAGAAGCACATCGTCGAGCTCGCGCGTCTCTACCTGACGCGCGAGGGCTACGAGGTCGAGGGTGTGGGGGACGGGGGACAGGCGGTGGCACGGTTCAGCCAGGTCAAGCCCGACCTCGTCATCCTCGACATCATGCTTCCCGGCACCGACGGCCTGACCATCTGCAAGGAGATTCGCAAGCAGAGCCAGGTGCCGATCATCATGCTCACCGCGCGCGACGAGGTCACGGACAAGGTGGTGGGCCTCGAGGTCGGCGCGGACGACTACCTGACCAAGCCGTTCCATCCGCAGGAGCTGGTCGCTCGCGCCAAGGCGCTGCTGCGCCGCGCTCGGACCGAGCCCGACCTGCCGAGGCTGGTCCGCGCGGGCAAGCTCGAGGTCGACATCGAGCGCCACGAGGTCCGCTTCGGCAGCGAGCGGATCCAGCTGCGGCCCAAGGAGTTCGACCTGCTCGCGCTCCTCGCCCGTCACCCGGGCCGCGTGTTCCAGCGCAGCGAGCTGCTGGACCTGGTGTGGGGCTACGACTTCCCCGGCTATACGCGCACCGTGGACGTCCACGTGCAGCAGGTGCGCGAGAAGCTCGCCGGCGCGAAGGTCACGGACCCGAGCATCCAGACGGTCTGGGGCGTGGGTTACCGGTTGGAGCTGGCAGCCAGCTGAGCCTCCGCCTGCGCCTGCTTGCCGCGGCCGCCGGCATCGTCGCCGTCAGCCTCATCCTCGCCGGCGCCCTGACGTGGGTCATGGTCCGCGACCTCGAGTTCCAGAGCGTGCAGGACCAGCTCGACCGGCAGATCACGACCGCCGCCGCCGCGGTGCGCACGCAGGAGTGCCTGGTGCCGCAGGCGGGGACGGCCAACTGTCGCCCGGCCCCGGCTGACGTGTATCGCGAGCGCCTGAACTCCGGCGCCACCCGGCTCGCAAGCGGCCGGCTGCTCCTGCTCGACGCGGAGCGTTACGTGGTCTACGACAGCGCCGGCGAGGCCGAAGGCACGCAGGTCGCGCTCACGCCTTCCCGACGTTTCGCCAACGTGTTCGAATCCCGGACCGCGCTCGGCGATCAGCAGTACATCGGCGCCGCCATGAAGCTGCCCGGCAAGAGGATTGACCCGCTGGGCGCCTCCTATGTGGTGCTGGCGCAGCCCGAGGCGTTCGTGGCCACCGCGGCCGCGGGCGACCTCGCCACGCGCCTGCTGGAGGCAGGTGGCGCGGCGCTGGTGGTGGCGATGCTGCTGATTCTCCTTGTCAGCCGCTCGGTCACGAGGCCGCTCACGCAGCTTGCGGCCGCGGCTGAGGACATCGCCGCGGGCAACTATTCGCGTCGCGTCAGCATCGCGGGCCAGGACGAGCTCGGGATGCTTGGTTCTGCGTTCAACCGGATGGCCGAGGCGGTCGAGCGGGCGCGCAAGGTCCAGCGCGACTTCCTCGCCAACGTCTCCCACGAGCTGAAGACGCCGCTGACGAGCCTGATCGGGTTCAGCCAGGCGCTGGTGGACGGCAGCCTGCTGAGCGAAGCGGACAGGACGCGTGCGGCCACCATCGTCCACGAGGAGTCGGAGCGAGTTCTACGCATGGCGCAGGAGCTGCTCGACCTGGCCCGCGTCGAAGCCGGCTCGATCTCGCTGCACATCACCGCCGTCGACCTGGGCGGACAGCTCGAGCAGGAGCTGGAGATCATCCGTCCCCGAGCGGCGGGCCGTGCGCTGGCGCTGAACCTGAACGTGCCCGATGACATCCCGCCGGTCGCGGCCGACCCCGAGCGCCTCCACCAGGTGCTGGACAACCTGCTCGACAACGCTGTCAAGTACGCGCCCGAGGGCACGGCGGTCAGCGCCGTCGCTCGGCTCAGCGGCGCCGCGGTCGAGACCGTGATCTCCAATCCGGCGGGCGACCACCGGCCGGACCCGGACCGCATGTTCGACCGCTTCTACCGTGCGGACCCGTCACGCTCGGCCGCGGCGGGTGGAGTGGGCCTCGGCCTGGCCATCTCGCGCGAGCTCGTGGCGGCGATGCGCGGGCGGCTGTGGGCGGACTTCGACGATTCCGGCAACCTGCGGGTTCACGTCGTCCTGCCCGCGTCGCGCGAGACGCTCCCCAAGCCGGAGGTCAAAGAGACGGCGGTCGCCTAGGGGCGGCTACGCCGGCACCAGCAGCGTCACCGGGTTCTCCAGCAGGCGCTTGACCTCGGCCATGAACTGGGCCGCGGTGGCGCCGTAGAAGACGCGGTGGTCGACCGACAGGGTCATGCGCATCACCTTGCCGGTCACGATGTGACCGCCGTCGACCACCGGCACCTCTTTGATCGCGCCGACGGCCAGGATGGCCGCCTCGGGTGGGTTGATGATCGCCGTGAACTCGTCGACGCCATACATGCCGAGGTTCGAGATGGAGAAGGTGGCGCCGCTCAGGTCGCCTTCCGCCGGCCGGCCGGAGCGGGCGCGCTCGATGACCTGCCGGGACTCGATCGAGATCTGGACGATGTCCTTGAGGTCGGCGTCGTGCACGACCGGGACGAGGAGCCCCATGCCCTGGCTCGGCGCGACCGCGAGACCGATGTTGATCGATCGCTTGCGCTGGAACCGGCCGTCGGCCCACGAGGTGTTCACCTCCGGGAACTTGCGCAGGGCCAGCGCGCAGGCGCGGACCAGGAAGTCGGTCATCGTCACCTTCTCGGCACCGGGCACGGAGTCCTTGAGCTGCTGGCGCATGCTGACCGCAAGGTCGACCCGCGCCTCGACCGTGACCTGGAACTCCGGCACCGTCGACTTGGACTCGGCCATGCGCCGGGCGATGGTCGCCTGCATCCGCGTCGGCTCGATCACCTCGACGTCCGGGCCGGGGGCGCGCTCGGCGGTCGGCTGGGGGCGGCGCCGCTCCGCCTTCTGTCGAGAGCCGCCCGCGGCGATGACGTCCTCCTTGACGATGCGGCCCTCGGGCCCCGAGCCTTCGATGGACCCGAGGTCGACGCCCATCTCCTCAGCCAGTCGACGCGCCAGCGGCGAGGCTTTGATCTGCTGGCCGTCCTGAGGCGCGGGCTGCGGCCGCGGCTTCTCGGCCGGCGCTTCCTTCGGGGCCGTCGCTTTCGGCGTGGGCTCGGGCTCCTCCTGCGGTGCGCCCTGCGCGCGCCCGGCGGCCACCGCCGGCTCCTTGGGCTTGGCCTTCGGCGGGGCTTCCGGCTGCGGAGCGCCGCCCTCGCCTATGCGCGCGATCGGCGCGCCGATCTTGGCCGGCACCCCCTGCTCGACCAGGATCTGGAGGGTGCCGTCGGCGTCGGCCTCGAGGTCGAACGTCGCCTTGTCGGACTCGACCTCGGCGAGGACCTCGCCGCTCTTGACCTGGTCGCCGCTCTTCTTCTTCCACTCGACGATCGTGCCCTCCTCCATCGTGTCGGAGAGCTTGGGCATGTTGATATCAGACATTCAGTCGACCTTCTTGCCGAGCGTCGCTCGCACCAGTCGTTTGATGTCCTCCGAGGTCGGGATCGACGCCCTCTCCAACCCCTGGTTGTAAGGCATTGGCACCTGGGCGCCGCCGAGCCGGCGGACAGGCGCGTCGAGATAGTCGAAGCACCGCTCCTGGACGCCGGCGGTGATCTCGGCCGTCACGCCGTACGTCGACCAGCCCTCCTCGACGACCACGCACCGGCTCGTCTTGCGAACCGAGTCCACGATCGGCTGCCAGTCGATGGGCCGGATCGAGCGCAGGTCGATCACCTCGGCGTCGATGTCCTCCTCCTCGAGCTGCTTGGCCGCCTCGTTGGCGAGGACGGCCATGCGGGAGACGCCGATGACCGTCACGTCGGAGCCTTCGCGGCGCAGCGCCGCCTTGCCGAGCGGGGTCGTGTAGTCGCCGGAGGGCACCATGCCGCGCACGTTGTAGAGGCTCATCGACTCGAGGAACATCACCGGGTTGTCGCCGCGGATCGCGCTCTTCAGCATGCCCTTTGCGTCCTCGGGCGTCGTCGGCGCGACGACGAGCAGGCCGGGGATCAGTCCGTACAGGACCTCGAAGCTGTGCGAGTGCTGCGCCGACAGCTGGTGGCCCGCGCCGCCCGGCATCCGGATCACCATCGGCACCTTGACCTCGCCGCCGAACATGTAGCGGATCTTCGCCGCATTGTTGACGATCTGGTCGTAGGCGATGAGCGAGAAGTTGATCGTCATCATCTCGACGACCGGCCGGAGCCCAAGCATCGCCGAGCCGATCGCCGTGCCGACGATGACCTCCTCGGCGATGGGCGCGTCGACGACGCGCTGTGGTCCGAACCTGTCCAGCAGCCCGTCGGTGACCCGGTAGGCGCCCCCGAACTTGCCGATGTCCTCGCCGATCAGGTAGACGGTGTCGTCGCGCTCCATCTCTTCCAAGAGCGCCTCGCGCAGCGCGACCCGGTAGAGCTTCTCCTCGGCCCCGGCGGGCGCCTTCTGCTGCTCGCGTGTGACCGTCGCCATCAGACACTCTCCGGACGCAGCAGCGGGTTGTTGTCCCACTCGCCGGCGTACACGTACCTGTAGAGGTCTTCGGTCTTCGGGTCCGGGCTCTCGTCCGCGAACTGGATGATGTCCTTGACCTCGTTGTCGATCTCGACGCGCACGTTCTTGAAGTACTCCTCGTCGCCGAGCCCGCTCTTCTCGAGCTCGTGCTCGAAGGCGACGATCGGGTCGGCCTTGCGCCACTTGACCTTGTCTTCCTCGGAGCGGTACTTGTCCGGGTCGACGACTGAGTGGCCGCGGAAGCGGTAGCACAGGGCCTCGATGAAGCGCGGCTCCGAGTCGCGGCGCGTCTTCTCGACCATCTCGCTGGTCTTGAGCAGCACCTCGCGCAGGTTCATGCCGTCGACCTGGATCGACTCCATGTCGTAGGCGCACGCCTTCTTGTAGATATCGGCCACGGCCGACGCCTTCTCGACCGGCGTGCCCATGCCGTAGCGGTTGTTGACGCAGAACCAGACCACGGGCAGGTCGAAGACCTTGGACATGTTCAGCGACTCGTGGAAGGCGCCGATGTTCGTGGCGCCGTCGCCGAACATGCAGAACACGACGTCCTTCTGCTGCCTGTAGCGCACCGCCCAGGCGCCGCCCACCGCCAGCGGGAGGTGACCGCCGACGATGCCGTAGCCGCCCATGAAGCGCTTGCTGTAGTCCACCAGGTGCATCGAGCCGCCGCGCCCGTGCGACGTGCCGGTCTCCTTGCCGAACAGCTCCGCCATCACGGCCTTGGGGTCGACGCCGCGCGCGATGGCGTGGCCGTGCTCGCGGTAGCTGGTGAAGATCCAGTCGTTCGCTTTGAGCGCGAGGATGCCGCCGACGACGGTTGCCTCCTCACCGATGTTGAGGTGACAGTAGCCCCCGATCTTCGCCTTGGTGTACTGCTCCTGCGCCCGTTCCTCGAAACGGCGGATGAGCTGCATCTGGCGGTGCAGCGCGAGCAGGAAGTCGCGGTTGTCCTTCGTCAGCTCGAGCCTCTTGGGCGTGATCGCCTCGGGCACGGGAGGGGGTGGGGAGGAGGGTTTGACCGTGGCAGCCATGGGCTTCTCCTGATTCTGCTGCATCGGGGCGGTCTGGGTCGGAGCGGGGGAGGCGGTGCGCCTGTTGGCGACGTGGATGGCGCGGCCTTGCGCGGCGAGTGCGGCCTCCATGAACGACTCGGGCAGGGTCGGGTGGGCGTGGATGGTGAGGTCGACCTGCTCCAGGGTGAGACCGTTCTGGATCGCGAGCGTCGCCTCGGCGATGAGGTCGGTGGCGCGAGGGCCGATGATGTGCGCGCCCAGTATCCTGCCCGACTCCGGGTCGGCCAGCACCTTGGCGAAACCTTCGCTCTGGCCCAGGGTCAGTGCGCGTCCCGAGGCGGCGAACGGGAACCGGCCCACCTTGACCGCGATTCCCTTCTCCCTGGCCTCCTTCTCGCCGAGGCCGACGTGGGCGATCTCGGGGTCGGTATAGACGCAGTTCGGGGCGGCCTGGTAGTCGGGGACACGACTGGAGTGCCCGGCGATGTTCTCCACCGCGCACACGCCCTCGTACGAGGCGACGTGCGCGAGCATGATGCCGCCGATCACGTCGCCGATCGCCCAGACGCCGTCGGCGTCGGTGTGCAGGTGCTGGTCGACCACGACGCGGCCCCGGTCGAGCCTGACGCCGGCCTTCTCCGCGTCCAGGCCCTGCGTGTAGGGCACGCGGCCCACGGCGAGCAGGACCTGGTCGGCGTCGACCACGCCGCCTTCGCCGCCGGTCGAGAACCTCACCTGGAGGCCGCCCTTCTGCTTGACGACCTCGGACACCTTGCTGTTGGTGTGGATCTCGCCGCCCAGCCCCGCGAGGTGCTTCGTGTAGACGTTGACCAGGTCGCTGTCCACCATCGCCAGGACCTGAGGCAGCATCTCCAGGACCGTCACCTTGCTGCCCAGGGCGGCGAACATGGCGGCGAACTCCATGCCGACGACGCCGCCCCCGATCACGGCGAGGCGGCGGGGCACTTCTTTCAGCTCGAGGATCTGGTCGGAGTCGATCGTCAGCTCGGCGCCCGGCAGCGGGATGCGGGCGATGGCCGAGCCGGTGGCGATGACTATGTCCTTGGCCTGGACCTGGTCGCCGCCCACCTCGACCGCGCCCTTGCCGGCCAGCCTGGCGGCGCCCTTGAACGACGTCACGCCGCCGGCCTTGAGCAGGCCCTCGACGCCTTTGACCAGCTGGTCGACCACCGCCGCCTTGCGCTTCTGGGCGACGGGCCAGTCAAAGCCGAGCTTCTCGGCGACCAGGCCGAAAGCCTCGCCTCCGCGGGCGAGGGTATACAGCTCCGAGGACTGAAGCAGCGCCTTGGTCGGGATGCAGCCCCGGACGAGGCAGGTGCCGCCCATTCGGTCCTTCTCCACGATCGCCGTCCTCGCGCCCAGCTGGGCGGCGCGCAGGGCGGCGACGTAGCCCCCCGGCCCGCCACCGATCACCAATACGTCAAACGAACCGGCCATAGCTCCTTTCTATACGAGGTATCGACAGAAATTATGCCGAGCCGATCAGGCCGGCCGTACCCCGTTGGGGCTGTAGAGGTTGACGATCGGCATCCGGCGGTCGCGCCCGAACGCCCGCGGCGTGATCTTGACCCCGGGGGGCGCCTGGCGGCGCTTGTACTCGCTCCGGTCGACGAGCTGGATGACCCGCGCCACCGTCTTCGGGTCGTGGCCCGCAGCGATCAGCTCTTCCGGGCTCAGGTCTTCTTCGATGTAGCCGATGAGGATCGGGTCGAGCGCGTCGTACGGAGGCAGGCTGTCGGTGTCCTTCTGCCCGGGCTTCAATTCCGCCGACGGGGGCTTCGCGATCACGCGCTCGGGGATGGCCGGCCCGAGCGAGTTGCGGTACCGGCACAGCTCGTAGACCGCCGTCTTGGTGATGTCCTTGAGCACTGCGTACCCGCCCGCGATGTCGCCGTACAGGGTGCCGTAGCCGGTTGCGAGCTCGGACTTGTTGCCGGTGCTCAAGACGATGTAGCCGAACTTGTTCGAGAGCGCATGCAGGATGGTGGAGCGGATGCGGGGCTGCAGGTTTTCTTCCGTGACCCCCGGCTTCGTGCCCGCGAAGACCGGGGCCAGGATCTCCTCGAAGCCGCGGTGCGGGGGCTCGATCGAGAAGTCCATCAGCTGGAGGCCCAGGTTCTCGGCGACGAGACCGGCGTCCTCGAGGCTCTCCGCCGACGTGTGGCGAGAAGGCATCCGCACCGCGATCACGTTCTCCGGCCCCAGGGCGTCGGCCGCGATCGCCGCGGTCAGGGCCGAGTCGACCCCACCCGACATGCCGACGACGACCTTCTGGAACCCCTGCTTGCGGATGTAGTCGTGCGTGCCCAGGACGACAGCCGCGTAGATCTCGGCGGCGCCCTCGAGCGGGGCGGCCATGCGCTTCTCGATCGGGGGCTTGGGCGCGGCCTTGCCTGGCGCGGGCACGGTGAGCTCGGTGAGCTCGAGCTCGAGCCCTTCGGCCGCCTCGGACTCGCGGCGCAGGTTCTCGGTGGGCCGGTGGGCGGGGACGGCGACGTCGATGTCGCACACGAGCAGCTCTTCAACGAAGGAGGCGGCCCGGGCGTCGACGCGGCCCTTGGGGTCGAAGACGACACTGTTGCCGTCGAAGACCAGCTCGTCCTGCCCGCCGACGGTGTTGACCCAGGCGACGTACGCGCCGTAGTCGGCGGCTCGCCCGCCGATCATCTCCTCGCGTGGCGCCCGTTTGCCGTAGTGGTAGGGCGAGCCGTTGATGTTGATCAGGAGCC
>JBKPCW010000065.1:0-2950 GCA_046727555.1 Candidatus Dormiibacterota bacterium
GCCTGCGCCGCCATCGCCTCCGCGGCCAGGCGGCGGACATCGCGGTCGCCGCTGGCGAGACCGCCGGCCAGCGCCTCGGCGTACGCCTGCCGCCAGTCGGCGCCTGGAGCCCACCGCATCGCCTGGCGGAGGGCCTCGCGCTGGACCTCGACGTCCCGGTCGCGAAGACAAGCGAGCATCGCGTCCTCGCATTCGGCGACCTCCCCCTTCATGCGCGCGAAGCTGCGCAACCCTTCGAGCCGAACCTTCGGCTCGGGGTCGGTGAGCGAGCGCACGACCGTGGGCGAGTCGCCGACGAAGGCGGCCGCCCAAGCCGCGGCGGCGCGGTCGTGCGGTTCGTCCGACGCGTCGAGGGCGCGGAGCACCTCCTCGGCGCCGTCCCAGCGCTCACTGCGCATCACCCCGGCGACGGCGGCCGCCGCCCGCACCCAGCCGTCCGTCTCCTCGCGCGCGGCCTCGAGGTCGGCCAGGCCGATCCGGTCAGGAGGCGCCATCTGGAACGCGAGACGGCGCAGCACGGCGTCCGACGATGCGATCAGCTCCGGCAGCATCTCGACGAAGGCTTCGGGAGCCGCGCGTGCCAGCGCCGCGGCCGCGAACTCACGAGTGCGGTCGTCGGTTCCGCGGATGAAGCCCTGCAGCTCGGCGACCTGGTCCGGCGTCGGCCGGCCGACGGCCTGCTGAAAGTCCGCGAGGCTCAGCGCGTGCCCCCTCAGGCGGGCGTAGATGGCCTCGACGTAGTGCCCGCGCACGTTCCACGCCGCGGCGATGAAGAAGACCGCGAGGGCGATGCCGGTGATCGCCAGGACCTCGACGTCGGCGCCCAGCGACCACTGCAGGAGGATCAATCCCACGCCGCTCAGAAGCGCGGCCCCGGGAAGCACCGCGTAGTCGAGGAGAAAGAGCAGCCGGGGCACGACTTGCGCCGGGAGCGCGCCGCCCAGGACGTTCTGCGCGGGGTCGTCCAGACCGGTCTGCAGACCGTTGCGGACGATGAAGAGGAACAGCGCCGTGGCGAGCACCGGGTTGATCGCGACCGCTGTGAAGCCGACGAGGGTGAAGAGCGGAAGGGCGAGAATCGCGTTCTTGACGCCGAGGCGGTTCAACACCCACGGCGCGACGAAGAGGCTGACCACGAGCTGCACCGCGTAGCTCACGAGCCACGCGTTGCCGATCAGGATCGTCAGCTCCTGCAGGTTGTTGTGCGTGGCCGCCACGAACTGAACCGCGACCAGGTAGTCGCCGACGCGGCTTACGACCTGCATCACGAACGCGAGCAGCACGAGCGCGAGGACCAGGTGGCTGCCGGTGACGTGCTCCACCGCCCGCACCAGCACGGCGACGGCGCCATGTCGCTTGCGCTCGTCGTCGTGCTCGATGAGGAGCTGGTCTGCGTCTTCGAAGAAGGCCGGGCGGAAGAGCGTGCGCTCGAGGCCCACCGACATGATCGCGGCGGCAAGCGACCCGAACGCCCAGATGAAGATCAGCGGTTCGGTGGCAATGACGGCGACCACCGTCGTCGTGACCCCGGACAGGATGTAGCCGACGCTCGAGCCCGCGGCGATCACCGGGAAGATGCGCTTGCCCTCGAGGACGTTGAAGTGCTGCGTGACGAAAGCCCAGAAGTTGAGCATCACGAGCTCAAACGCGACCGAGTAGACGACGTAGGCACTGAAGGCGACCGTCGAGTCCTCGCGGATCGTGTAGGCGATGAATACCGCGATCGCCGCCACCACATTGGCGCCGAGGACGATCCGGAACGCGCCGCCGACGCCGAAGCGCCGCGTGAGGACGCCCTGGAGAGTGGCCATCGGCCACACCGTCAGCGCGAGGACTACGAAGAAGAGCGGATACGCGTGGGGGCCGGAACGGTTCAAGAAGATGGATTGGGCGGCGCTGAACGCCGTGTACATCGCCCATCCGAGGACGATCGCGAAGCCCGCGACCTGAAGCGTGCGTCGGAGCTCGGTGCGCCGGACGCGGAGGATTCTCGCCAGGAAAGGCGAGACGGCCTCCCGCTCGATGACTCTAGGTTTGCTGGACGCTGGCGATCCTCTGCAGCGCCGCGATCCGCTCAGCGATCGGCGGATGAGTGTCGAAGAGCCGGCTGAAGAAGCTGCCGTGGTGCTCCTCGGGGTTGTCGATCATCATCGCCGCGACGGCGTGGTTGAACCGCTCGGGCGGCTTGTCGTTCTGGGCGATCTTCTGCAGCGCCGAGATCAGGCCGGTCGGGTTGCGCGTCAGCTCCACGCCGCTCACGTCGGCGAGCGACTCACGCTGCCGGGAAAGCGCCAGCTGCATCAAGGGTCCGACAAGGAAGGCGATCAGCGTGAACAGGATGCCGATGGCGAACACGACGAGCGCGACCTGGCCGCTGTTCCGGCCACCGAACCGCATGCGACCGACCGAGTTCCAGAATGCACTTGCGATCAGCGCTGCCATCCCGATCATCGTCGTCACGACCAGGAGCAGCCTCACGTCGAAGTTTTTGATGTGGCTCATCTCGTGTGCGAGCACGCCTTCGAGCTCCTCCCGGTCCATCATCTGCAGCAACCCCGTGGTCACCGTGACCGCCGCGTGGTTGGGGTCGCGGCCGGTGGCGAAGGCGTTCGGGCTGGCGTCGTTGATCACGTAGACCTTGGGCAGCGGCAGACCGTCGCCGATGGCCAGGGCCTGGACGACGTTGTAGAGCTGCTGATACTGCCGCGGGTCCGCCTCCTGCGCGCCCATGGCGGCCAGCACCGTCGCGGAGCCGAAGTAGTAGGCGTACAGGGCGGCGCCGACACCGAGCAGGCCGAGGACGATCGCGCCCGCGACCGCGCCCCCCTGCCCGTTCGCGATCGCGCCCACGATGAGCCCGGCGGCGAGCCACACGGCGAGAAACCCGACGATGACGATCACGCTATTGCGCTTGTTGCGCGAGATCTGGTGGTACATGTGTCAGGTGGCG
>JBKPCW010000066.1:0-7037 GCA_046727555.1 Candidatus Dormiibacterota bacterium
GCAAGCCGGTGCAGCGGGATCGCGATGTGGATGGCGCCGATGATCACGAGGTGCGCCGGGCGCCGGAAGGGCTCGACGAAAACGTCGCCTTCACGTCGCGCCAGCTCCGTGCCCGGCGGTGTGCCCTGGATGACTTCTGCCTCGCCTGTCACGAGGTTGGTTTTCAAGGTCGCGGGCTCGTTGCGGTTCAGCATGCCGACGAGCTGCCGGTGCGAGCTCTCAAGCGGCTGGATGAAGACCTCTATGTGCCCGCCACACGCCAGGCCGACCTCGAACGCGACGTCGTCGGTGACGCCGAACGCGGCGATCTTCGGTTTGCCGCTCTTGAGCACCTTCTGCGCCTCTTCGAACACCGCGCCCTCGATGCAGCCGTTGGAGACCGAGCCGGCCATCTTGCCGGACGCTGTGACGAGCATCTTCGACCCAAGCGGCCTGGGGCTCGAGCCCCAGGTCTCGATCACGGTCGCGAGCGCGACGTCCTCGCGACCGCCTATCGATTCGTTCAGCTCGTGAAGGATCTCCCTCATCGTGCCTTCCTCGAATCAAGGGAAGCGAGAAGGCTGCCCAGGTCTTGCAGCGCCGCCACGTTGTGGGCGGCGAGGAAGTCGTCGCAGTGGGGCAGCGCCGCCGCCATGCCTCGGGTCAGAGGCTCGTAGCCCTCGGACCCCAGGAGGGGATTGAGCCAGATCAGGCGATGCGCCGAGCGACGCAGGTGGATCAGCTCGGCGGTGAGGCGCTGCGGGTCCCCGCGGTCCCACCCGTCGCTGACGATGACCACGACCGCGCCGTGGCCCAGCACGCGCCGCGCCCACTTGCGGTTGAAGTCCCCCAGCGCGTCGCCGATGCGTGTGCCGCCGCTGAAGTCGTGCACGCCCTTGCTGACCGAGTCGAGCGCGCGGTCGATGTCGCGGTGGCGCAGGAGGCGGGTGATGCGCGTCAGGCGCGTCGAGAACACGAAGGCCTCCAGGTCCTCACGCCTGGAGATCGCGTGGGCGAAGATCATCAGCAATCGCGAGTAGCGCTCCATCGAGCCGCTGACGTCGCAGATGAGGACGAGCGGCCGGCGCCGCACGCGCGGCTTGCGCCGGAAGAGCGTCATCAGCTCGCCGCTCGACCGGATGGCGTGCCGGGCCGAGCGCCGCAGGTCGATGCTTCCTGCGCGCGAAGGCCGCAGCCGGCGCGTCCGGCGCTCGGCGACCCTCCACGGCGCCTGCTCGAGCAGCCGCTTCACCTGCTCGGTCTCGGCCCACGTCATGTCCTCGAAGTCCTTGTGCCGGAGCAGCTCCTCGGCGCTGTAGCCGCTCGAGCTGGCCGGAAACTCCTGCTGGTTCTGCTCGCGATTCATCTGCGACCTGTTCAGTCCCAGCGCGTCGGCCCACACCTTGGCCCGCTCCGGCGACATTGGCAGAGAACGGCTCCGCCCCGGAAGGATGCCGGCCGAGGCCCGCGGGTCGGGCGGCGCCCAGAAGATGTCGAACGCCGCCTCGAAGACCGGGAGGTCCTCTTTGCGGCTCACAAAGACCGCGCGCAGCGCGCTCCGGAAGTCGTCCTCGACCTTGAGGTCGATGAAGCCGAGCGCACGCGTGGCGTCGGTGAGACGCCGTGGCCCGGCCTCCAGGCCCGCGTCGTGCAGGAGCCTCGCGAATGCTCCCAACCGCGGGAGCAGATCGACGTCAGGCACGCTTGGCCTTCTCGACCAGCGCCGGCACCTGCTCGCGGACCCGCTCCAGGTCCTCCTGGTACTTCAGCGCCGCGCCCATCGTCGCGCTCACCAGACCGGCGTCGATGCGTGTCGCGCCCAGAGCCGCCAGCGACCGCGCCCAGTCCAGGGTCTCGGCCACGCCCGGCACCTTGTACAGGTCCATGCCCCGCAGCCCCTGGACGAGCGCCGCCACCTCGCGGGCGAGCCCGTCGGCGGCCTCGGGCGCGCGGGCGCGCACGATCTCCACCTCCTTGTCGAGGTCGGGGTAGTCGATCCAGTGGTAGAGGCAGCGCCGCTTCAGCGCGTCGTGCACCTCGCGCGTCCGGTTCGAGGTGATGACCACGAACGGCACCTGCCGGGCCTTGATGGTGCCGATCTCGGGGATGGAGACCTGGAAGTCGGACAGCAGCTCCAGCAGGAAGGCCTCGAACTCCTCGTCCGAGCGGTCGATCTCGTCGATCAGGAGCACGGGCGGGGTCGCGTCGTCGTTGTCGATGGCGTCGAGCAGGGGACGGCGAAGCAGGAACTCCGAGCTGAAGATCTCTCGCTCGGCGGCGCGGCGGTCCTGGCCCTCGCCCATGAGCCGGATGTGCAGCAGCTGTCGCGGATAGTTCCATTCGTAGACCGCGTGGGCGAGGTCGATGCCCTCGTAGCACTGAAGGCGGATCAGCCGCGCCCCGAGCACGTCGGCCATGACCTTCGCCGCCTCGGTCTTGCCCACGCCCGCCTCGCCCTCGATGAAGAGCGGCTTCTGGAGCTTGAGCGACAGGAAGATGGACGTGGCGAGCGAGCGGTCGCCGATGTAGCGCCGCTCACGCAGGCGCCGCTCGACGTCCTCGATCGTCGCCGGTGCGCTCACGGTGTCAAAGAGTACGTGGCCCGGCTGGCGAGCCGGGCCACGGGTTGCCTACTTGCCTTCTGCCTGGTTGATCGCCCTCTTGGTGAGGACACGGGCCAGGTGCTTCTTGTACTCCGGGCTGGCGCGCAGGTCGCCCGCCGGGTCGAGCCCGTCGGACGCGTGCTGCGACGCCTCTTCGGCCTTTGCTCCCTTGTGCAGCGCCTCCTCGACCGCGGTCGCCCGGACCGGGGTCGGGCCGACGTTGGTGAGGCCGATGCGCCAGCCGCCGTTCACCTTCTGGGCGGCGACGCCGACGATCGCCCAGTCGAACAGGCGGCGGCGGAACTTCACGTACTTGTGGGGCCCGTTGGCGACCGGGAACACCACCTCGGTGACGATCTCGTCCGGCGCCAGCGCCGTCGTGAACAGGTCCTGGAAGAAATCGCGGGCGGGAATCGTCCGCTGGTTGGTGACGATCTCCGCGTCGAGCATCAGCGCCAGCGTCGGGTAGTCGCCCGCCGCGTCGGCGTGGGCGATCACGCCGCCCATCGTGCCCATGTTGCGGACCTGGTTGTCGCCGACCTCGCCGGCGACCTCGGCGAGCAGTGGCAGCTTGTCCTTCACGACCGAGGAGCCCTGGATGGTCACGTGGCGCGTCAGCGCGCCGACGTGCAGCTTGCCTCCGCTCTCCTTGATGTGGTCCAGGTCTTTGATGCCGTTGATGTCGACGAGCGCCGTCGGCTGGGCGAGGCGGAGCCGCATCAGCGGAATGAGGCTGTGCCCTCCGGCCAGCACCTTGGCGTCTTCGCCGTACTTGCCGAGAAGCTTGGACGCCTCCTCCACCGAGGAGGCCCGTGCGTATTCGAAAGCAGCTGGAATCACTTGCGTGCCCCCTTCATCAAGTTCCAGACGCGGTCTGGGCTGGCGGGCATGTCGACGTGCTTGATGCCGAGCGGGCTCAGCGCATCGCTGACGGCGTTGATCACCGCCGCGCTGGCGGCGATCGTGCCCGCCTCGCCGATGCCCTTGACGCCGAGATCGTTCGTCGGCGATGGCGTCACCGTATGGTCGAGGCTCATGGCCGGGATCTCACCGATGCCCGGGATGTTGTAGTCGAGCAGCGTGCCGGTCTTGAGCTGGCCGCTCTCCTCGTCGTAGACGACCTCTTCGTAGAGCGCCTGCGCGATCGCCTGCGCCACGCCGCCGTGGATCTGTCCGTCGACGATCATGGGGTTGATGATGTTTCCGCAGTCGTCGACCGCGACGTACTGCTGGAGCTCGACGTTGCCCGTCTCGGGGTCGACCTCGACCACCGCGACGTGGGTGCCAAAAGGCCAGACCAGGTTGGGCGGGTCGAAGTAGGCGACCGCCTCCAGTCCTTGTTCCATGCCCTCCGGCAGGCCCATGCCGTAGCTCGCGAACGCGACCTCGCCGAAGGCCTTGGTCTTGTCGGGCGAGCCCTTGACGTGGAAGTTGCCGCGCTCGAAGACGACGTCCTCCTCGGCCGCCTCGAGCAGGTGGGCGGCGAGCTTGCGGCCTTTGTCGATGACCTTGCCGACGGCCTTGCTCACGGCCACGCCGCCGACGGAGAGGCTGCGCGAGCCGTAGGTGCCGTAACCGAACGCCGTGCCTTCGGCGGTGTCGCCGTGCCTGAGCTCGACGCTGTCCATGGGCACGCCGAGCTGGTCGGCCACGATCTGCGAGAACGTCGTCTCGTGGCCCTGACCGTGCGAGTGGGTGCCGGTGTAGACGATGACCGAGCCGGTGGGCAGGACGCGTACCTGCGCCGACTCGACGAGCGCGATGCCGCCGGTCGCGGGCGCCGTCGCCGCGCTGGGACCGAAGCCGCAGAGCTCGATCCAGGTCGAGAGGCCGATGCCGAGGTAGCGGCCCTGTTTACGCAGCTCGGCCTGCTTCTTGCGCAGCTCGTCGTAACCCGCGATCTCGAGCGCGCGGTCGAGGGCCTTCTCGTAGTCGCCCGAGTCGACGACGAGGCCGAAGTTCTGGGTGTACGGGAATTCGTTCGGCTGGATGAAGTTCTTGCGCCGCACGTCGACCGGATCCAGCTTCAGCTCCAACGCGACCAGGTCCATCATGCGCTCGACCAGGTGCGTGGCCTCCGGCCGGCCGGCGCCGCGGTACGGGTCGGTCGGCACGCGATTGGTGAGGATGCCGATGGTGCGCGCGGTGATGCCGCCCTTCCACTTGTAGGCGCCGCCCGCCATCAGGCACGCGCACGCCTGGAAGGCGCTGAACGTGCCGACGTACGCGCCGACGTCGAGGAACTGCGTCATGCGCATGCCGAGCACCGTGCCGTCCTTCTTGGCCGCGACCTCGACGTCGTAGTACTGGCCGCGTCCGTGGGTCGCGTTCTGGATCGACTCCGTGCGGGTCTCGATCCACTTCACGGGCCGGTCGGTCATCCGCGCGAGTGCCGGGACGAGGTAGTCCTCGGGATACGGGCTGATCTTGCTGCCGAAGCCGCCGCCGACGTCCGGCGAGATCACCCGGACCTGGCTCTCCTTGAGACCCATCGAGCCCGAGACGAACAGGCGGATGAAGTGCGGGTTCTGGCTCGACATCCAGATCGTCAGCTTCTTGTCGAAGCCCTCGTACTCCGCCATGACGCCGCGTGGCTCCATCGGCACGGGTGCGAGGCGGTTCTGCAGGATGCGCTGCTTGACGACGACGTCGGCGTCCTTGAAGGCCGCCTCGGTGATTTCGGGTCCGGTGTAGGCGAGGTCCCAGCAGAGGTTGTCCGCGGCCCCCTCGTGGGCCTTCGGGCTCTTCGGGTCGAGCGCCTTCTCGAGGTCCATGACCGCGGGCAGCTCTGTGTACTCGACCTGGATCATGTTGGCCGCGTCGGCCGCCTGGGCCTTGCTCTCGGCGATCACCGCGGCGACGATCTCGCCCTGGTAGCAGACCTCCTTCTCCGCGATCGGGAAGCGCTCAGGGACGTACTTCTTCTCGGCCACGAACGCGGGCGCCGCCGGGTGCGTGCCGGCGAGCTGACCCTTGAAGTCGCGGGCGGTATAGACCGCGACCACGCCCGGCGCCTTGCTGGCGTCGGTCACGTCGATGCTCTTGATCCGCGCGTGCGCGAGCGGGCTGCGCACGAACGCGGCGTAGGCGGTGCCCTGGCGGACGAAGTCGTCGGTGTAGTGGCCGTGGCCCGTGATCAGGCGCGGGTCTTCGCGGCGGTGGATCTTGGCGCCGACGAGCTGTGTGACCGCCATCTCACTCGCCTCCGGTGGCGACGGTCGCCTTCCTGGCGGGCGCGCCGCTCATCGTCTGGGCCGCGCTCTTGACCGACTTGATGATGTTCACGTAGCCCGTACAGCGGCAAAGGTTGCCTTCCAGACCCCTCCGGATCTCCTCGTCGCTGGGGTTCGGGTTCTGCGCGAGCAGGTAGGCCGTGGCCATGATGAAGCCCGGCGTGCAGTAGCCGCACTGCAGGCCATGCTCGTCCCAGAAGGCCTGCTGGATCGGGTGCAGCTCGCCGTCTTTGGCCAGGCCCTCGATCGTCGTGATGTTGCTGCCCTCGGCCTGGACGGCGAACATCGTGCAGCTCTTCACCGCCTTGCCGTCCACCAGGATCGTGCAGGCGCCGCACTGGCTCGTGTCGCAGCCGATGTGAGTGCCGGTCAGCCCCAGGTTGTCGCGCAGGTGGTGCACGAGCAGCAGGCGAGGCTCGACCTCATGCTCGTGCCGGCGGCCGTTGACGGTGACAGCGACCTTGTGCTTCATAAATCCTCCTAATCCCCTCCCAAAAGACACGCCCGGGGTGCTCCGGAGCGCGGTGAACGGACCTGGTCGCAGACGAACCCTTCTATTGCGCTACTTTTAGCCGGGAAATGCAACTGGAGAATTCCTTTCAGGTGAGCGCCCCACCCGAGAAGGTGTTCGCCTACCTCCTGGACGTGACCAAGGTCGTTTCGTGCGTGCCGGGGGCGGAGCTGGCCGAAGTCGTCGACTCGAGCACCTTCAAGGGCAAGGTGAAGGTCAAGGTCGGTCCGATCACCGTCGCCTACAGCGGAACCGCGCGAATCGCCGATCGGGACGACGCCAGGCGGACCGCGACCCTGACCGCCGAGGGGCGTGAGACCACGGGCCCCGGCTCAGCCCGCGCGTCGGCGGCCATGACGGTCCACACCGCCGGCGAGGGTTCTCGGGTCGAGATCGTGACCGAGTACCACATCGCCGGCCGGGTCGCCCAGTTCGGGCGGGGGGTGATGGAGGACGTCTCCAGACGGCTGATCAACGACATGGCGAACTGCATCCAGGCCAACCTGGAGGCGGACGAGCCCAGGGATGACGATGTCGCGGCGGCGGTCGAACGCTCCGCTTCGGCGTCCACGGCCGCGGGCCCCCGGGCTCAGGCCACGGCCCCGCCGGTCAACGCCTTCTCGCTCCTGTGGCACCTCATCAAGGTGCGGGTGGCACGACTGTTCGGTCGGGCGTCAGCCTAGGAACACGGCCAGCATCAGGTCGCGGTTG
>JBKPCW010000067.1:0-4756 GCA_046727555.1 Candidatus Dormiibacterota bacterium
CTCTACGACTCGGTGGGGCCAGCACCTCCTGCAACAGTGATACCGGGTAGTACCTCTGCACCTAATATAACGTCCAACTCCGCCACTCGATTTCGGTTAAGAAGAGTGGCCGTGGCCGGCTTTCTCGAACGCTACGGGGGATTCCTCCCCGCTCTGGTCGGTCTGACGCTGCCGCTCGCCTTTCTACCCTCCGCCGCCGACACCTATATCCTCCCGCGCGCCTCGATCGTCATCGCCGGCGCCTGCCTCGGCGTTGGGGTTTCACTCTTGGTACCCCGTTCGGGTGGGCTGGGAAACCTCCGGCTTCCTCTCCTGGCGGCCACGGCGGCCGCCCTGCTGGCCTTCGCCTTCTCCGTCTCCTGGCCGTTGAGCCTGGCCGGGGCCTACTCACGATACGAGTCGCTGCCGATGCGTCTCGCCTACCTGGGGCTGGCGGCGTCGGCGGTGTGGCTGCTGCGGACGCGTCCGCAGCGCGACGCGCTGGTGGCGGCGTTCGTCTTCGGCACGTCGGTCGCCTCGCTCGAAGCGATCCAGCAAGCCTTCGCCCATGTGAGCTTCCGGCCGGACGGCAACCTCGGCAACGCCAACGTCCTCGCCGCGCTGATCGCGATGGCGATCCCGCTCGCGATCGACCGGGCACGGCGCGCGACGCTGTTCATCGGCCCCTGGGTTGCCTCGGTCGTGGTCATGGCCGGCGGGCTGGTGGTCACGACGTCACGGAGCGGCGGGCTGGGCGTCGTCGCGGGCTGCCTGGCCCTTCTGACCCTGGCGGTGCCGCGGCGGCTGACCGCCGTCGTGGGAGTGGGGTCTCTGGCCACGGTCGCGGCCGCGGTCTTGTTCGTCGTCGCGTCCCCGCTGCGCGCGTTGAACGACGACCCGGCGGCCCTGCGCCTGCACCTGTGGCAGGACGGGCTGGGCCTGTTCGCGGGCCGGCCGCTGACCGGATGGGGCGAGGACACGACGGGGCTGACCTTCGGCCACTACCTGACCCACGACTACGCCGCGCTGGTCACGTTCGACCGCGTCCATTCGGGGCCGCTCGAGATCGCGGTCACCCAGGGGGTGCTGGGACTTGCCGCGCTGGGCTGGGTCCTCGTCGTCGTGCTGGTGGCGGCGTGGCGCGCGCGCGACCAGGCCGGCGTGCCTGGCCTGGCGGGGGCGCTGGTGGGCTACAGCGTCTGGGTCTTCTTCAACTTCGACTGGGCTCCGGCGACGGGGATCTTCTGGCTCCTTCTAGGAGCGCTGTGGAGCATGACGCGTGCCCCGGAGGAGCCGACCACGCGGGAGGTGATGCGCGCGTGGCAACCGGTGCTCGCGGCCGCGCTCGCCGTCGTGGCGGTCGTCCTCGCGGTCCTGCCCGCGCTCGCCGACACCTGGTATCTCAGAGGCCACGCCGACCTGGCGGTCCGCGCCGACCCGCTGCAGGCGCAGTACCACTGGGCCCTGGGCACGATCCCGGAGCTGAAGCGCGCCGCCGACCTGGGTGAGTACGACCCGGGCATGTACGTCCAGCTCGGCGACCTGGAACGGGCGCGGGGCGACATCGCCGCGGCCAAGAGCGCGTACCGGCGCGCGCTGGAGATCGACCCGTACTACTCGCCGGCGAGCCAGCGCCTGGCGGCGCTCGGCTGACTACTCCTCGTCTTCGGCCGGGTACTCGTGCTGCTGCCGGTGCGCGCCCGCTCCGACCGTCGCCGGTGGCGCCGAGAGCTGCTTCAGGCTCAGCGAGATCCTCCGGCGCGCGGTGTCGATCCCGATCACCTTCACCTGCACCGTCTCCCCCACCTTGAGCACGTCCTCGGTGCGCTCGACGTGGTCCCACGACAGCTCGGAGATGTGAAGCAGGCCCTCGATGCCCGGCATGATCTGGAGGAACGCACCGTACTTCTTGGTCTTGGTCACCTGGCCCTCGACGATCGACCCCACAGGCATCGACTGCACGAGCCGCTCCCAGGGGTCTTGCTGCAGCTGGCGCAGCGAGAGCGAGATGCGCGTCTGCTCCGGGTCGAGCTTGATCACCTTGACCGTGACCTCCTCGCCCAGCTGCAGGACGTCTGTGACCTTCGACACGCGGTCCCACGACAGCTCCGAGATGTGGATCAAGCCGTCGGCCCCGCCGATGTCGACGAACGCCCCATACGAGGTGATGCCCGAGACCGTGCCCTTGACGATCGCGCCGGTCTGCAGGCGGCTGAACAGCTCCTCGCGCTTGCGCGCGCGGTCCTCGTCCTCCGCCGCCTTCTGGCTGACGATCAGCCGGTTGCGCTTGCGGTTGACCTCGAGGATCTTGACCGGGATGCGCTTGCCGACCAGAGATTCCAGCGACCCGGCGTAGGCGCGAGCCACCTGCGAAGACGGCAGGAAGCCACGCAGGCCGAGGATGTTGACGATCAGCCCGCCCTTGTTCTGCTCGCGGACGTCGGCGTCGATGACGGTGCCGTCGGTCTGCTTCTCGGCGGCGACAAGCCAGGTCGTCTCCGCCCGCGCACGGCGGAGGGAGAGGACGACGTTGCCCTCTTCGTTCTCCGGCTGCAGCACGTAGACCTTGATCTGGTCGCCCGGCTCCAGGCCCGCGGAGTCCACGTCTCCGCGCATGCCGAGCTCCTTGCTCGAGATGACGCCTTCAGCCTTGGCTCCGATGTCGACGAGGACCTCGTCCGGGTCGACTCGCACGACGATCCCATCCACGATGTCCCCGTGGTTGGGGGTCTTGAAGGCCTCCTCCTCGTAGTGGAGGTAGTCCTCCATGGTCATCGCGCCCGATGATTCCTGGTCGGTTCCCTCCTTGTCTTCGGTCAGGACGGCACCGAACTCAGTAGCCAAAATACGAACCCCCTAGAAGTTATTGGTGTGGTGTTGGTCGTCAACGCGGCCTCCGCCAAAACGAGCGTCAATTGTACCGCACAAAAGTCGCTTACCCGGGAAACGGTTTTGCCAGGTCGTGGTTGTCTATCAATCTCGTTTTGCCGACCCTGGCGGCGATCACCGCCAGCGTTCCCGGCTTCTCAAAGGTAGCCGGGTCGACGAGCTCGGCGTACTCAGGCCGGACCAGCGGCTCGAGCGCCAGGCGGGCAGCCAGCAGAGCGCGAAGCCTGGCCATGTCGCGCTCGCCCGCGTCGTAGGCGGCGGCCGCCGCGCGCAGGGAAGCGCTGATGGCCAGGGCGGCCCGGCGCTCGTCCGGGCCCAGGTAGACGTTGCGTGAGCTGAGGGCCAGGCCGTCGGCCTCTCGCACCGTCGGAACCACGCGGACATCGACGCCGAGGTCCAGGTCGCGGACCAGCCGCGAGACGACGGCGACCTGCTGGGCGTCCTTCTGGCCGAAGTAAGCGCGGTCTGGCTCGACCGCCGCCAGCAGCTTGGTCACCACGGTCGCGACGCCGTCGAAGTGTCCGGGCCGCGCGGCGCCCTCGAGCGAGTCGCTCAGCCCGCCGACGTGAATGCGGGTGCTGGCGTCGGGCGGGTACATCGTCTCGAGCGACGGCCGGTACACGGCGTCGACCTCAGCCTCCTCGAGGAGCTTCAGGTCCCGCTCCCAGTCACGCGGGTAGCGGTCGAAGTCTTCGTGGGGCCCGAACTGGATCGGGTTGACGAACACGCTGACCACCGCGACGTCGTTCTCGGCCCGCGCCGACGCGACGAGCGCCAGGTGACCGTCGTGCAGAGCGCCCATGGTCGGCACCAGGCCGATCGACCTGCCGTCACGACGCCACCGGCGCGATGCCTCGAGCATCGCGCCCGGTGTATCGATTACGTCAGCCCCCGTATCTGACCTCGGTCGGGTCCTTGGCGGGAGTCGATCCGTTGCTCGTGTACTCGTGCTCGGGGCCAGGGAACTTGCCCGTGCGCACGTCCTCGATATACGCGGCCGTCGCGCGGGAGATCTCCTCGGCGAGGTTGGCGTAGCGCTTGACGAACTTCGGCGCCTTCCCGGTCGTCAGGCCGAGCATGTCGTGGAAGACGAGGACCTGGCCGTCGGTCGCGGGACCGGCGCCGATGCCGATCGTCGGGATGCGCAGCGCGTGCGTCACCTCGGCCGCGAGCTTGCTTGGCACGCCTTCGAGGACCAGGCTGAACGCGCCGGCCTCCTCGAGCGCCTTCGCGTCGGCGAGGATCCGCGCCGCCTGCCTGTCTGTCTTGCCCTGGACCTTGAAGCCGCCCATCTGGTGGACGAACTGTGGGGTCAGGCCGAGGTGGCCCATCACCGGGATGCCGATCTCAGTGAGCCTCCGCGTGATCTCGACCACGCGGCCTCCGCCTTCGAGCTTGACGGCGTGCATGCCTCCTTCCTGGACGAACCGGCCCGCGCTGCGGATCGCGTCCTCGACCGAGGCCTGGTAAGACATGAACGGCATGTCGCCCACCAGCAGCGCCTGGCGGGCGCCGCGCGCCACGGCCTTGGCGTGGTGCAGCATCTCGTCGAGGGTCACCGGCAGCGTGGTCGTGTAGCCCAGCATCACCATGCCCAGGCTGTCGCCCACGAGCAGGATGGGGATGCCGGCCTCGTCGAGGATCCGCGCGCTCAGGTAGTCGTACGCGGTGAGCATGGCGAAATGCCTGCCCTCGTCCTTGTATCGCTGGACGTCCAGCACCGTGGTCATCGACGACCTCTCCTTCGGGTCGCTGCCACATTCCGGGTCAGCGCCCTTCTGGTCCGTTCGGCCGCTTCGGGGGCGAGTCCCGCCTCCGTCGCGATCCGGAGCGCGACCAGTGCGAGCATACGATAAAGGTCGGGGTTCTCCAGGGCCCCGAGATGGCG
>JBKPCW010000068.1:0-4070 GCA_046727555.1 Candidatus Dormiibacterota bacterium
AGCGGCTGGTGCTTCTCGATCGCCGCGCGCACGGCGGTCGAGCCGACCGGACGCAGGGCGCGGCCGCCGTGAAGGAGCCGCAGGTCCGCGTCGATCGCCGGCGCCTCGTCCAGCCCCGACTTGAAGGGTGGGCAGTGGAGGTTGAAGATCGCGCGCGCGGGGTCGGGCACCTGGGCGGCCATGCGCTCGATTCGCTCCCCCAGCTGCTCCTCCGAGTCCTCGCGGTGCGTCTTCCACGGCGTCGGGTTCGACCAGCCGGTGGAGATCATCGAGAAGCCGTCGATGTCCAGCATCCGGCCCTCACCGAGCTCGACGAAGTCCGAGCGCCTGACGACCTCATCGACCTCCATCTCGTCGTCGTTCCCCGGAGACACGAAGACGCGGACGCCCGAGCCGCGGAGCTTTTCCGCCGCCATGTTCATCCAGCGCTCGACGCCGTCGAGCATCACCTGCTGGAAGCACTCGGCGCGCTTCTGGGGGTCGCCGTCGAGCTCGTGCAGCCGCTCGACCGTCATCCGCAGCGGGTAGTAGCCCTTGCGGCGGATGTTCGCCTCGACCTCGCCGACCTGCTCCGCGGGCACGGTCTGCTGCTCGCCGCCGAGGGCGACTGTGAAGTGGCCGTTCTCGGACACGATCGGCACGATCGCCTTGCCGGTCATGTCGCCGCCGCAGATCAGCACGTCCGCGTCGTAGAACCTGGCCGCGTTCAGGAACTTCTTCCAGCAGACCTCGGAGCCGTGCAGGTCGGTGGCAAAGAAGATCTTCGGCATGGCTATCTCTCCACGAGGTGCTTGCGGATCTCGCGCTCGAATCCGGTGACGTGCTTGCGCATGATGGTCTCCGCCAGCTCGCCGTCGCCGGCGAGGATGGCCCGCAGCAGCTCGACGTGCTCGTCGACGGCTTCCTTGAGCCTCACCTCGCGGTCGAGCACGAGGTACCAGAGGCGCAGGCTCAGGTTGAAGTAGCGCTCGAGCGTCGCCTCGAGAAACGTGTTGCGAGCCGCGCGGTGGATGGTGCGGTGGACGACCTGGTCCAGGCGCATCAGCTCTCGCTGGTCGGAAACGCTGCCCCGCATGAGGTCGAGGAGGCCCTCCATGGCCTGCCGGTCGGAGGTCGCAAGCTTCTCCGCAGCGAGCCGGGCCGCGTGCGCCTCCAGGACCACGCGCACCTCGGTGATGCGGGCGAGGTCGGTGATGTTGACGTCGGTGACGAAGGTGCCGCGGTGAGGCACCGAGCGGACGAGGTTCTCACGGGCCAGGCGCTGCAGGGCCTCGCGGATCGGCGTCCGGCCGATCTTGAGCTCCTCGCGCAGCCGGGCCTCGTTGACCACCGAGCCTGGCGGCATCTCCAGGCTCACGATCCGCTCCAGCAGGCGCCGGTAGGCAACGTCGCTCTGCGAGCGCTGCCCGACCGCTTCGGCGACCGCCAAACTCCCCTCCAGTTCCCCTGCGAGGCAAGTGCACCCGCATCGGTTGCGATATGCGACCGATATACCGGCGCGGAACGTAGCACCACTCAGGCGCTACGTCAAATTGGCAGCCTCGTCCATCCAGCGCCGGACGCGTGGAGACCGCAGCACCTCGAGCGCCCGCTCCCACCGGCCGGTGTAGTAGCCGGCGAAGTCGAAGTCGACGTCCGAGATCCTGGCCTGGATGGCGCCCCACAGGGTCCAGCCCACGTCCGACATCAGGGCGAAGAGGTTCATCCGCGCCAGCTGGCGCGGCTCCGGCGCGCCGAAGTACGCCTGGCAGAGCGCGGCGCGCAGCTCCTGGTCGAAATCGGCCTCCTGCGCGGTGTTGCCCAGGTCGAAGCAGGGGTCGTTGTTGCCGCTGAGCTCGTAGTCGACGATGCGCAGCGCCGAGCCGTCGTCGATGAAGTTCTCGCACAGCAGGTCGTTGTGGCATGGCGCCCGCGGCAGCGCGGACACGCTCACGGCGCGCTCGATCTCACCCACGGTGGGCAGCCATTTCCGGTAGTCGCCGGGGATGGTGACCCCGTGCTCGTCGACGATGCGCAGGTAGTACTCGATCAGCCGGAACATGTCGAAGTCCTGCAGGAACCGCGGCGCCGAGTGCAGGCGGTGAAACGACTCCGCTATGCGCGCGGCCATCGCGGGCGAGTGCAGCGTTGGCGCCGACATCGTCGGTCCGGCGATGAACTCGAGGACCATGACGTCGATCCCGGGCACGTGCTCGAGCACGCGGGGGCCGATGCCCGTCGTCGCCGCGGCCTTCGTGTTGTACACCTCGTTGTCGCGGTCGATCGAGAGCAGCTCCGTCGACCGGCCCGGCAGCCGCATCACGTACTTCTCGGCGCCGGCCTCGACGAGGTAGTTCTCATTGGTCAGTCCGCCCGACAGCGGCGAGATCTCGACCTTTCGACCCCGCCACAGGGCGACCAGGCCCGCCGCCTCTTCAGCCCGCGTGTTGGTGCTCAAGCACGCGATCCCGTGTCACGACCGCTGTTTTCAGTTCGCCGAACACTTCGACCTCGACCTCCGCGCCGGGCTTCATCTCCACCGGCAGGTACGAGTACGCGAGGTTCTTCTGGACCGTGAAGCCGTACGCGGTGCTGCGCAGGCGCCCCACGACGCGTCCTTCGTGCAGCACCGCCTCGCCGCCGTAGATCGGCTCGTAAGCATCGCCTCCCACGGCCAGCGTGCGCAGCCTCCGCGTGACCTGGCGCGGCACGTGCGCCCATTTGTCCCGGTGCACGGCAAAGCCGAGCCCCGCCTCGAACGGAGTGTCGAGAAGCCCCATGTCGGTGCCGTAGTAGCGGTAGCCCTTCTCCATCCGGAGCGAGTCCAGCACGCGATAGCCACCGGGCGTGATCCCGAGCTCGCGCCCGGCCGCCATGATCCGGTCCCACACCTGCCCCGCCCGCTCGCGCCCGACGTAGAGCTCCCAGCCCATCTCGCCGACGTAGGTGACGCGCTGGGCGAACGCTCTCGAGCCGCCGATCTCGATCTCGCCCGCGCGCATGAAGTCCAGCTGCACGCCGGGCAGGACGTCGGCCGCACTTGGTCCCCACAGGCCGATGACGGCGAGCTCGTCGGACGACTCGCGCAGCTGCACCGATTCGTCGCGGACCTGCAGCCGGAGCCAGCCCAGGTCGCTGTTGACGTAGCCGGCGCCGGTGACGAGTCGGAAGTGATCCGGCGCGAGGCGCGTGATGGTGACGTCGGCCGCGATCCCGCCGTCCTTCTCCAGCAATTGCGTGTACACCACCGACCCCACGGGCCGGTCGATGAGGTTGCCGGCGACCCGCTCCAGCAGCGACAGGGCGCCTCGGCCCGTGATCTCGACCTTGCCGAACGAGCTCATGTCGATGATCCCGACGCGCTCGCGAAATGCCCGGTGCTCTTCGGCGAGGCGGTCGAACCACGTAGGGCGCGTGAAGCCGAAAGCGCGCTGGTCGGCGCCGGCGCGGCGCCACGGCTGCCCGGGCCGAAAGTAATCAGGCCTCTCCCAGCCGTGCTTGGTGCCGAACACCGCGCCGAGATCCTGCGTGCGCGTGTGCAGCGCCGACAGCCTCTTCGGCCGGCCCCACTCGTCGGCGTCGTAGGGGTAGCGCTGGTAGTAGTAGTACCGGTACGTCTCGCGCGCGAGCTCGGCCGCGTAGACCGGGTCGCCGTGGACCGGACCGAAGCGCCACGGGCGGTAGGCGTAGAGGTCGAGCTCGGTCTCGCCGCTCGTGACCATCTCGGCGATCGCCCGGCCGATGCCGCCCGCGCCGCCGAAGCCGTTGAGCGAGAGCCCCGCCGCCATGTACAGCCCGCGCACCTCGGGCACAGGACCGACCAGCGGCGCCGCGTCCGGCGTCATCGCGTCGGGATGGCAGACGAGCTTGACGATCCCCGCCTCGTGCGCGAACGGGAAGCGCCGCGCGGCCCCCGCAAGCAGCGGCTCGAACCGCGCCTGGTCGGGAGGAAGCGAGGTCCCGGCGTGGTCCCATGGCACGCCGTCGATCCACCGCGCGACAGGGTTGAGCTCGTAGCCCCCGAGCACCATGCCGCCGGCCTCTGCCTTGCCATAGACGAGGTTTTCGGGGTCGCGGAAGCACGGCATGTC
>JBKPCW010000069.1:0-8827 GCA_046727555.1 Candidatus Dormiibacterota bacterium
CGCCAGCCCACCCTCGCAGCCGCCGCAATCCGGAAAGGGCATGACTGCGTAGTACACGCCGCCGTCGTTGTTGTGGTAGCCGCAGAAGTTCACGCACGACGCCGCGCCGTCGAGCTCGGAGCTCACGCCGGGAGGAAGGAAGACGAAATACAGCGTGTTCGCCGTCGGCTGCGCGACCGCGGGATTGGAGGCGAGCTGGTCCTTGATCATCGCCCGCACCGCATCATCTGCCACCGTCGTGGGCACCGATGTGGTCAGCGCGATCGCTCCCACCCGCTTGCCGTGACCGATCGCGAAGTCCTGCACGCTGTACTCGCTCAGCTGGTCGATCAGCGGGCTGGTGACGACGTACTCGAAGAAATCGTTGATCCTGCCCATCAGCGTCGCCTGCGGCTCCGCCTGCCACGCGTCGCCCCAGAAGAAGATGAACACCTCGACCGCGGTCAGCAGCGGACCACCGCGGTAGGTGAGGCGGGGCGTGACGACCGGAGCCAGGGCTTCGGTGCGCAGCGGGACGATGATGATCGGGCTACGGGGTCTCATGCACAGCCCTCCTCGCGAACGTTTTGGGGGCGAAGGCGGTCAGCGCGCCCGCCATGCACACCACCGCTATGGAGACAAACGCGTACACGGGGCTGACGGTGAAGAGCGCGCCTCCGGCGAGCGCCCCGACGATCTGGACCGCGGTCTGCACCGTCTGGAAGACGGCCTGCGTGCGCGCGTACTGGCCTGGCTCGGCGAGCCGGCTCACCTCGGCCATCGTGCTCGGCATGCCCGAGATGGTGAAGGCGCCTTCGAGCAGGCCCAGGCCGATCAGCCACGGCACCGACGAGATGAACGGATACAGCGCGGCGAAGAACGCGGTGCAGAGCAGCGCTCCGACGATCAAGCGCCGCGGACCGAAACGGTCGCCCAGCGACCCGGCCGGGCCGCTGAGCAGCGTCGCCGGCAGCGCGAACGCCATGAAGGACAGCCCGACCGCGAAGGTGCTCGCGCCGCGGGAGGTCAGGTACAGCGACCAGATCGTGTCGAACGAGCCGATCATGTAGGAGGTCCCGGCGCCGAGGAGGAGCAGTGGCAGCAGCCGGCGCGCGATGTGCATGGCGCGAGCGGGGATTTCGACGGTCGCCTGCGCCCGGACGTTGGGCAGCGTGGCCAGGGCGAGCACCGCCAGCGCCTGGAGCGCCGACGCGATCGTGAAGGAGATCCGGATGTCGACCAGGGCGACGAAGCCGCCGATCGCGGGGCCGAGCAGCATGCCGGCCATGTTGGTGGCCTGCATGTAGCCGAAGGCGCGGCCGCGCTGGGCGGCGGGGGTCAGCTCGGCGATGAGCCCGTTGGCCGCGGGCCAGTAAGCGCCCTGCGCGGCGCCGTGCAGGAAACGAACCACGACGAAAGCCGCCAGCGGAAGGGGCAGAAGGTAGGCGAGGAAGAGCCCCGCCGACGCCACGTTTGCACCGACGAGCACCACTCGCGTGCCGAACCGGTCCGCGGCCCAGCCCGCGGGGTAGCGGGCGAGCGCGTTGGCGACCAGGCCGGCCGCGAACACGACCCCGACGAGCGCCGCCGATCCGCCTTTGCGGCCGAGGAAGATCGGCAGCAGGGGCAGGAAGAACCACATCCCCGCGGCGTTCAGGAAGTTGACCGCGTAGAGCGCCCACAGAGTGCGGCGGCTGCTCATGTCAGTTCAGGAATACTGGCAGAGCCCATGCCGCCCGACCCGCTGCACGCCGCGCGCTGGAGTGTGATCCCCGCCGAGAGCTGCCCCGCGCACATGCACATGGCGCTGGACGAGGCCCTGCTGGAGGCGGTGACAGCGGGCGAGCGCGGGCCGACCATGCGCCTCTGGGCGTGGAGGGAGCGCGCGCTCGTGATCGGCTCGCACCAGTCGATCGCCAACGAGGTCGACCTGCACGCCACGCATCGTTACGGCTTCACCGTCACACGCCGGATGAGCGGAGGCGGCACCATGCTGTGCGAGCCGGACCGCACCATCACCTACTCGCTATATCTGCCGGAGTCGATGGTCGCCGGCGTCAGCTTCCGCAAGTCCTACGCGTTGCTCGACGCATGGGCGGTGGCGGCTTTCAACGAGATGGGAGTCCCCGCCTCGTACCGCGAGATCAACGACATCATCTCGCCGCGCGGCAAGATCGCCGGGGCGGCGCAGGCGCGGCGTCGCGGCCACGTCCTCCATCACACGACGATCGCGCACACGATGGACCTCGAGCTGCTGCCACGTCTCATCCGCATCGGTCGCGCGAGCCTGCGCGAGCGGGGCGTGCGCAGCGCCGAGAAGGCGGTTTCGCCACTGTCGTGGTTCACCGACCTCTCGTGCGCCGAGGTGTCAGATCGGCTTCAGTCGCACTTCATGCGCGAGTTCGACGCGGCCACCAGCTCGCCCACGCAGCGCGAGGTGGCGCGGGCCCGCCACCTCGTGGCGTCGAAGTACGCGACGCCGGAGTGGATCAACCGGCTCCCTTAGCGGACCCGCGACCCTCGCGGCCGTTGAGCGCCGCGGCGTAGGGGGAACCCGGCAGGGTTCCCCCTGCGACTAGGCGAAGTAGTTGTGCTGCTGCAGGAAGGCGCGCGCCACCGCGTCAGCGTCCTGGTGGTTCAGCTCGACCTGGCCGTTGAGCGTGACCAGCGTCTTGGTGTCCAGGTTGGCGCTGATCTTGTTCAGGATGCTCTTGACCTCGTCGGTGGCCACCTTCTGGCGGATGATCGGGACCACGTTGTCGGCGTTCTCGAGGTGCTTGTCGTCCTCGAGCACGACGAGCCCGAGCTTGTTCAGGTCGGAGTCGCTGCTGAAGACCAATCCCACCTGGATCGTGCCGTTGGCGAAGGCCGCCCGCGTGGCCGGCCCGTCGGTGTCCAGGGGCTTGAAGTCCTTGAAGTGGATGCCGTACGTCTTCTCCAGGCCGGGGAGGCAGAAGGGCCGCGTCGGGCATTCGGGGCCGGCGCCGAGTACGAGCTGGCTGCCGATTGGCGCCAGGTCCGAAAGCTTGGTGAGGTTGTACTTGGCGGCCGTCGCCTTGGTCACGGCGAACGAGTTCTGGTCGTCGGCGGCGGAGGGGTTCAGCGCCTCGACGCCGAGTGGCTGGAGGCGTGCGTTCAGCTTCTGCACGGTCGCGTTGGCGTCGCCGCTCGCCTCGCCGGCCGAGCTGTTGTAGTACTCGAGGTCGGTCGCGGCGTAGCCCGGGTAGAGGTCGATCTGGCCGCTCTTGATCGCCGGGCCGACGACCTCACGCGTGCCCAGCCGCAGCTTGCGCGTGACCGTGTAGCCGTCGTGCTCCAGGGCCTGCGAGTAGAGCTCGGCCAGGATGCTGCTCTCGGGGAAGTTGAAGCCGGCGACGGTGATGTTGCCTTTGTTGCCGGACGTGCTAGGGGTGCCGGTGCTGCCACAGGCGGCGGCCACGACGGCGAGGGCCGCAACGCCGGCCAGCAGCCACCTAGAGGCGTGTTTACGCTCCATTTCGAGTCTCCTCCCTTGAGCGGACAGGACTCCCGATCCAACCCCCGCCTGTGCCAGATTCTTCCATCTAGGCCGTCTTGAACGCCGTCGCCCGGCGCCCGGCGCGGGCCCTCTGCAGGCGGACGCCGCGCGGCACCAACGTCCACTGCGCGGCCGAAAGCGAGACCTCGGTGGCCAGGGCGAGCAGGGCGACGAGCACGGCGCCGGCGAACAGCTTCGTGTAGTCCTGGGTCGCGAGCCCGTCGATGATGTAGCGGCCGAAGCCTCCGCCGGCGATCAACGCCGCCAGGGTGGCGGTGGCGACCACCTGCACGGCCGAGGTTCGGATGCCGGCCATGATGAGGGGCACGGCCAGCGGCAGCTCGATACGCAGCACCTGCGCCAGCTCTCGGTAGCCCATGCCGCGCGCCGCCTCCTTGATGTCGGGGTCGACCTCGCGGAGCGCGACGTAGCTGTTGGTCACCATGGGCGGTATGGCCAGCGCCGTCAGGGCGATGATGATCGGCCCGTCGCCCAGCCCGAAGAGCTGAAAGGCGATCACCAACAAGCCGAAGGAAGGCACCGCCCGCCCCGTGTTCGAGACGTTGATCGCGAGGTTGCCCAGGCGGCCGTAGTGGCCGAGGGTCACCCCGATCGGCAGGGCGATCAGCGCTCCAATCAACACCGATTCGACCGACAGGTGCAGATGCTCCGCCAGCCTCGTCGGTATCCCGTCCGAGCCCTGCCAGTGCCGGGGATCGCCGAACCACCTCCACACCAGCTCGAGGAAGCTCATTGCGAGCGCGCCCATGGAAGCATCAGCCGCTGGCCGGCGGCCAGGCCGATGTCGGCGAAGTTCGCAAGCACGACGCAGAGGACGGCGCCGACGACGAGCGGGGTGTGAAAGCTCTCGATCAAGCCCTGGAGGATCAGTGCGCCCAACCCGCCGTAGCCGATGACGGCGGTGATCGTGACGATGCCGATCGTGGAGACCGTGGCCACGCGCACGCCCGCGAATATCGCCGGCAGCGCGAGCGGCAGCTCCACCTGGAGGAGCCGCGCCAGGGGGCGGTAGCCCATGCCGTCCGCCACGTCGAGCACGTCCCTCGGCACCTCGTCGAGGCCGACGATCACGTTGCGGACGAGGATCAGGACGTTGTAGCCGATCAGCGGGATCAGCGCGGTCGCCGTCGAAAGGCCCGTGTAGGGAATGAGCAGGGCGAACAGCGCGATCGAGGGAATCGTGTAGAAGGCGCCGAACAGGCCGAGCGCGGGCAGGCGAAGGCCGGTCCACCTGTAGGCGGCGACGCCGAGCGGCAGCGCGATCACGATCCCGGCCGCGAGCGAGATGGCCGTGAGCTCGAGGTGCTGGCCGAGGTCGCCGAGCACCACCGGCACGTGGGTCGACAGCCAGCTCCAGTCCACCCACGGTTCGGCGTCGAGGAATGGCCCCGCGGCCATTCCGATACGGTAGTTCAGCCGTGATCCGCCTGGAGAACGTGAGCAAGCAGTTCGCCGGCGGCTCCAACGCGGTGCGCGACCTCACGCTCGAGATCCGGGACGGCGAGACGTGCGTGCTCATCGGGCCTTCGGGCTGTGGCAAGACCACGACGCTGCGCATGATCAACCGCCTGATCGACCCCGACACCGGGCGCATCCTGGTCGACGACGTCGACACGCGCGGGGTCGACCCCGCCACGCTGCGGCTGAAGATGGGCTACGTGATCCAGTCCACCGGCCTGTTCCCGCACATGACCGTCGGCGCCAACGTCGGCACCGTGCCGCGGTTGTGGAAGTGGGACGGCCGCCGCATCGCGGCCCGCGTGGACGAGCTGCTCGCGCTCGTCGGCCTCGATCCCGACGAATACCGCGACCGCTACCCCCACCAGCTCTCCGGCGGGCAGCGCCAGCGCGTCGGGTTCGCTCGCGCCCTCGCCGCCGACCCCCCGATCCTGTTGATGGACGAGCCCTTCGGTGCGGTCGACCGCATCACTCGCGAGCGGCTGCAGCAGGAGTTCGTCGGCATCCAGCGCCGCATGCGCAAGACGGTGGTCTTCGTGACCCACGACATCGAGGAGGCGGTGCTGGTCGGCGACCGGCTGTGCATCATGCAGATGCAGGCGCGGGTCGCGCAGTACGACACGCCGCAGCGGATCCTCGAGCATCCCGCCAGCGAGTACGTCGTCCAGTTCCTGGGTCGCGGCCGGCTGGCCTGGCTCGAATCGCTGCGCCAGTCCGCCGCGGCTGGAGGAGAAAGCGTCGCCGCAGGAGTTTGACGTCGTCTGCCTTGGCGGCGGGGTGGCGGGCGAGGCGATCGCGCACGCGCTCGAGGGCAGCGGGCTGTCGCTCGCGGTCGTGGAACGCGACCTGGTCGGCGGCGAGTGCCCCTACTGGGGATGCGTCCCCTCGAAGACGTTCCTGCGCTCCGGCGAGACCCTGGAGGAAGCGGGGCGGGCGCGCAAGCTCGCGGCCTCACGCGTGGAGTGGGACGTCGACTTCCCCAAGGTCTCCAAGCGCGTGCTGTGGATGGCGCGCGACCTCGACGACGCGAGGCCCGCGGCCGCCCTGGAGGCCGCCGGCGCCCGGCTTTACCGCGGCGCGGGCACGCTGGTCGACCTGCGCACCGTCGAGGTCGGCGGCGAGCAGGTCGTCGCCCGCAAGGCGGTCGTCATCGCCAACGGCGGCACGGCGGCGATCCCGCCCATCGAAGGCCTGGGCAAGGTGCAGTACTGGACCAATCGCCAGGCCGCGGTGCCGCGGGAGCTGCCGCGTCGCCTGGTCGTGCTGGGCGGGGGCGCGGTCGGGATCGAGCTGGCGCAGGCCTTCGCCCGCGTCGGCTCCAAGGTGACCGTCGTCGAGGCCGGCCCGACCTTCCTCGCCCTGGAGGAGCCGGAGGCCGGAGCCGCGCTGCTGCCGCACCTGAAGGAGGACGGCATCGAGGTCCTGGTCGGGGACCCCTGCATCGCCGTCGAGATGCAGGCCCTCGACGTCGTGCTGCACCTGAAGTCAGGCGCCATCGTGTCGGGCGACCGCCTGCTCGTCGCCACCGGCCGGCGGCCGAACTTCGAGGCGTGGAAGCCGGCGGGCCTGGCGCAGACCGAGAAAGGATGGCTCAAGGTCGATCCCTTCACCCTCCTCGCGCGCGACGGCATCTACGGCGCCGGCGACATCACCGGCATCGGCGGCTTCACGCACCTCGCCTACTACCATGGCCAGATCGTCGCCCGCCGCCTGCGCGGCGAGGACGCGCGCGCCGACCACGCCGCCGTGCCGCGCGTGACCTTCACCGACCCCGAGGTCGCGTCGGTCGGGCTGTCAGAGCGAGGGGCGCGCGAGCGCGGTCTCGACGTGGCCGTGGTCACGAGCGACCCCGGGGAGGCGGCGCGCGGCTACATCCACGACTTTCACGGCGGGACACTGAAGCTGGTGGCGGATCGCGCGAGCGGCACGCTGATCGGCGCCACGCTGGTCACCCCACGCGCGGGCGAGATCCTGGGCGAGCTGCTGCTGGCGGTCAAGGTCGCCACTCCGGTGCGCACCCTGGCCGACGTGATCCACCCCTACCCTGCCTTCAACCGGGTGCTCGGCGCGGCGTTCCAGGAACTCGCCGAAAAGGTGACCTAGGGCCAGTCGGCGTTTATTGAGTGCTCCGGATCTACGTTTGTAAAGGGGGCCTCGAACTGCAATGGTCATCTCCGTCAACGGCACGCCAGTCACCCTCGACCTGGACCAGATCCTCGTCTGGGCACTGGTCGGCCTGGTGGCCGGATTTCTCGCGAGCCACCTTGCGCTCGGCCATGGCCTAGGGCTCTTCTGGGACATCATCATCGGTATCGTCGGAGCATTGTTCGGCGGCATCGTCCTCGCCGGCATCCTCCACTTCAGCATCGTCGTGGCGGGTCACCCGATCATCACCGCGATGGTCATGGCCTTCATCGGCGCCGCGATCCTGCTGATCATCGTCCGGCTGTTCGCCGGCCGGGGCGTCAGGCGCCGGGCCTATTAACCAGACGCCTGGGGGCGGTGCGCTCCCAGGCGTTTTTTATCAGCCGCTCGCCGAGGTCGCGCCTCAGGCGGTAGACCTTCACGTTGACCCAACCGAAGCGGCCGGTGTAGGCCGCGATCGCGAACGTCTGCGGGTCCATCTCCACCAGCCCGGCCTGATCGTCGAGCGACGCCTTCACCGACACCGTCGAGCCTTCGCGCGCGCCCATGGCGAAGATGCGCCCGCGGACGCGGAACGTCACCTCGCCCCACGTCTCGACCTCCTCGGCGTCGGGCATCGACAGGCAGAGCTCGCGGAACGTGGCGTACCTCACGTCCTGACCACTTCGAACGTCAGGCGGGACCGGAAGCGCGTCAACGCCGCCAGCACGGGCGCACCGAGGGTCACCACCATGATCGCGTTGCCGGCGGCGCGGAAGGTGTCGTAGCCGAAGGACGTCAGCGCGTAGAAGCGCGCGAAATGGACGATCGCGGTCGCCGGCGCCATGCCGGGAGACCAGCCCAGCGTCGGGTTGCCGCGAAAGACCGGGACCCAGTCGGTGACGTCCATGAGGGCGCCGAACACGTAGCCCATGACCAGCCCGACGGCGGCGAGCACCGCGACGTCGCGGATCGACGGCGCCTCGGCGCGCCAGTGGCCGGCCAGCCCGGCCGCGACTCCCACCCAGCCGGCGGCGAACACCTGGTAGGGCACCCACGGTCCGACTCCGGCGCCGAGCAGCGCCGAGACGAGGATCGACAGCGCCCCGGCCATGAACCCGAACGACGGCCCGAACACGTAGCCCGCGCACAGGACGAGAAAGAACAGCGGGCTGAAGCCGCCAATGCCCACGATGACCGCGAGGCGGAGCGCGGCGTCGAGGGCGGCGATCGCCGCGAGCAGCGCGATCGCGCGCGAGTCGAGCTGTCGCGTGCCGGCCTCGACGACGAACAGGGCGGCCACGCACGCGAGCATCAGCGCCCAGGCCGGCGTGTTGTCGGTCAGCCCGCTGCCGACAAAAGGCCACGCGAAGAGGACCAGGCCGGCGAGAGAGACGATTCCAACCGGAAGCTCCTTTCTCACAGCGCGACCACGCGGTCCGCAAGCGCGTCGCGCAGCGCGGCGTCATGCGTCGCCAGGACCACGGCCGCGCCGTCGTCGCGCAGGCGGGCGACGACCCGGACGAGCGCTTCGCGCGCCCGCACGTCCATGCCGCGGGTGGGCTCGTCGAGGAGGACGCACGAAGGGTGTCCCGCGAGCACCGCGGCCAGCGCGGCGCGCTGTCGCTCGCCCGACGACAGGTCGCGCGGGTAGCGGTCCGCGACGTGCAGCAGCCCGAGCTCCTCCAGGATCGGCGTCGCCTGCTGCCCGTTGGGCGAGCGCCGCAG
>JBKPCW010000070.1:0-9596 GCA_046727555.1 Candidatus Dormiibacterota bacterium
CGGGAAGGTGACGAGCTACCGGGTGAAGCTCAACGTCTCCTTCAAGTACCTGCCGGAGAAGTAGCTCTCGACGGGACCTACATCTTCAGCGCGGACGGCAAGTCCAGCACGCTCTGCTACAAGCTCGCGAGCGGCTTCGTCGTAGCCACCATCTGAGGCGGCGGGAAGCTCTAGGGCGCAGTCGCCGCCTGAAGCTGGCAGCCGGCGGCCTTCATCTCCTCCAGGGCCTGCTGGCCGGTGGCCTCGTTGACCGCCGCGCAAAGGTTCACCAGGACGCGGACCTGGAACTGGTTCTTGCGCGCGTCGATCGCGCTCGCGCGGACGCAGTAGTCGGTGGCGATGCCGCAGATGTCGATGTGGTCGATGCGCTGCTCTTTGAGCACATCCAGGAGCCCGTGCCCCCGCTTGTCCACGCCGTCGAAGGCGGAGTAGGCGGCCGCGTTCCGGCCCTTGGTCACGACCTCCTGGATGTACTTCTCGCGCACCAGGTTCTGGATCGTGGGCACGAACGCCGCGCCAGGCGTGCCGACCATGCAGTGCGGCGGCCACGTGTTGATGTAGTCGGGCTTGTCGGAGATGTGGTCGGGCGCGCTCTCGTGGTAGTCGCGCGAGGCGACCACGAACTGGTACTCGTACTTGAAGTGGCGGACGTGGCGGGCGATCATGGCCGCGACCTGCAGCCCGCCCTGGACGCCGAGGCTTCCGCCCTCGACGAAGTCCACCTGGGGGTCGACCACGAGCAGCGCGTTTCTCATGCTTACTTAAACTGACCCTAGAGTGTCGATGGCCTCCGTGATAGTAGCGGGCGCGCGCACGCCTTTTGGCAAGTTCGGAAGCGGTTACAAGGACGTCCCGGCCAGGACCCTCGGCGCCCACGCCATCCGGGCCGCCCTCGAGCGCTCCGGAGTCAAGGGCGAGGACGTGGACTACGTGATCATGGGCCAGGTCCTCCAGGCCGGGGCGGGGCAGATCACCGCCCGCCAGGCCGCGGTCGAGGCCGGCATCCCGCAAGAGGTGCCGGCGATCACCATCAACAAAGTCTGCCTCTCGGGCCTGAACGCCATCGCCCTCGCCGACCAGCTGATCCGCGCCGGCGAGGTCGAGGTGGTCGTGGCCGGCGGCATGGAGTCGATGTCCGAGGCGCCGTACCTGTTTCCCAGGGCACGCTTCGGCGCCCGCATGGGCGACGCCCAGGTCGTCGACTCGATGATCCACGACGGCCTCTGGTCGACCTTCCTCGAGCAGCATATGGGCGAGAGCTCGGACGACGTCAACAAGGAGCTCGAGATCAGCCGCGAGGACCAGGACGCCTGGGCGGCTCGCTCGCACCAGCGGGCGGCCAGGGCCTGGTCGAACGGAGGCGTGCTCAAAGATGAGGTGGTCCCGTTCGGCAAGCTCGAGCGCGACGAGGGCGTCCGGCCCGAGACCACAGTCGAGACCTTGAGCAAGCTGCGGCCTGCCTTTCACAACGACGGCACGATCACCGCGGGCAACGCGTCGCAGATCTCCGACGGCGCCGCGGCCGTGGTCGTGACGTCGAAGGAACGCGCGGCGAAGCTGGGCCTGGAGCCGCTGGTCGAGATCGTCGCCCACGGCATGAGCGCCGACCGCTACGCGTGGCTGCACACCGTGCCGGCGCTGGCCTTGAGCAGGGCGCTCGAGAAGGCCGGCCTCGAGGCCGGCGACCTGGACCTGGTCGAGATCAACGAAGCGTTCGCCGCCGTCGCGCTCAACGCGACCCGCATGCTCGCGCTGGACGAGGAGCGGGTGAACGTCAACGGGGGGGCCGTCGCGCTGGGCCACCCCATCGGCGCCAGCGGCGCGCGCCTCGTCCTGACCGTCGCCAACGAGCTCAAGCGACGCGGCCTGCGCACCGGCGCGGCAGCGCTCTGCGGCGGCGGCGGCCAGGGCGACGCGCTGATAGTCCGCCGGCCCTAAGCGAATGCCGCCGCCCAGAGTCTCACCCTACGGCTCCTGGGCCTCGCCGATCACGCCCGACGTCCTCCTGAAAGGCGTCGTCCACCTGCGCAACCAGATGATCCGCTGGGATGGTGACGACCTCTACTGGTCCGAGCTCAGGCCGTACGAGGGCGGGCGGATCGTCGTCTGCAAGCGCGGCGTGGACGGCAAAGCCGTCGACGTCACGCCGCCGGGGTTCAACGCGCGCAGCCGGGTGCACGAGTACGGCGGCGGACACTACGCCGTCAGTGACGGCGTCGTGTTCTTCACCAACTACACCGACCAGCGCCTGTACCGCCTGGAAGCCGGCGGCCCGCCGCGCGCCATCAGCCCGGCGGCCGACGTCCGCCACGCCGACATGGTCGTCGACGTCCGGCGCCGCAGGGTCATCGCGGTACGCGAGGACCACACGGCGAGGGCGGCGCAGGCGGTGAACAGCATCGTCTCGCTCGACGCCGAGGGCAGTGCGGACGCGATCACCCTCGCGTCGGGCAACGACTTCTATTCGTCGCCGAAGCTGAGCCCCGACGGCGAACGCATCGCCTGGCAGACCTGGAATCACCCGCACATGCCGTGGGACTCGAGCGAGATCTGGGTTGGCGAGCTCGACGGCGAGGGCAGGGTCCGGTCCAGTCGCAAGATCGCCGGCGGCGGCGACGAGTCGGTCCTGCAGCCGGAGTGGTCGCCGTCGGGCGAGCTGTACTTCGTGTCCGACCGCAGCGACTGGTGGAACCTTTATCGCGCGCGCGGCGAGGGCGACGAGCCGGTGTGCAGTCGGGCGGCGGAGTTCGGGGCGCCGCAGTGGGTTTTCGGGCAGCGCTGGTACGCCTTCCGAGGAAGCGACGAGATCGTGTGCGCCTTCGCGGAGCCGTCGGGTACGAAGCTCGGCCGCCTGGACCTGAACAGCGGCAGCCTGCATCAGGTCGAGCTGCTGTACACGAACCTGCACAACGTCCAGGTGTCCGGTCACCGGGCGGCGATGTACGCGAGCTCGGCGACGCTGGCGGAGCGCGTGCTCGTGGTCGACCTGGACACGCTGGCGCAGGAGGTGGTCAAGACCTCCAATCCCGTGCACATCGAGTCGGGGAACTTCAGCGTGCCCCGGCCGATCGAGTTTCCGACCGAGAACGGCAAGACCGCGCACGCGTTCTACTACGCGCCGCGAAACGCGGAGCACGAGGCGCCGGCGGGGGAGAAGCCCCCGCTGATCGTGCACATCCACGGCGGTCCCACCGGCTCGGCCGGCCCCACCTACCCCTTCGAGTTCCAGTACTGGACGAGCCGCGGCATCGCCTTCGTCGACGTGAACTACGGTGGCTCCTCGGGCTACGGGCGCGCGTACCGGCAGCGCCTGAAGGGCAGCTGGGGAGTGGTGGACGTCGACGACTGCATCAATGCTGCTCGGCACCTCGTGGACCAGGGCCTGGTCGCCCCCGACCGCATCCACGTCACCGGCGGCTCGGCGGGCGGCTTCACCGTTCTGCTCTCCATGACCAAGCGGCGCTTCTACAACGCCGGCGCGAGCCACTACGGGATCGGCGACCTGGAGCTGTTCGACAAGACCACGCACAAGTTCGAGTCCCACTACGACGACTGGCTCATCGGCCCGTATCCAGAGCGCCGCGACCTGTACCGGGACCGATCGGCCGTCCACTTCGCGGACCGGCTGGCCAGCCCGGTCCTGCTGCTCCAGGGTCTCGAGGATGCGATCGTGCCGCCGAGCCAGGCCGAGAGCTTCGTCGCCGCGTGCAAGGAAAAGAAGCTCCCCTACGCCTACGTGGCGTTCGAGGGCGAGCAGCACGGCTGGCGGAAGGAGTCGACCATCCGTCGCGCCCTGGAGGTCGAGCTCTCCTTCCTCTCCCAGATCTTCGGGTTCGACGCGTCCGACCGGATCGAGCCGGTGGAGATCGAGAACTTTGAGCACTCGCCAGGTGTCGGCGAGAGGATTTGAACCTCCACGCCCTTTCGGGCACCAGCTCCTAAGGCTGGCGCGTCTGCCATTCCGCCACGCCGACGCACCCAAACGATAGGCCCAAGGCCGGGTCGGTGGCCTAAAGTGGAAGCTTCGTGGGACAAGAGGCGCCTCATTCCAACGGCTCGCGGCTGAAATCCGAGAACGGGAACGGCCATCGGAAGGTAGGCGGCTACCGCCTGCTGCGCGAGCTGGACACCGACAGCCTGGGCTCGGTCTACGAGGCCGAGCACCCGCGGCTGCACCGCCGCGTCGCCCTGCGCACCATCGGCACGGGCGTGGCGCGGGACGTCACCTTCTCCCGACGCTTCCTGCTCGAGCTCCGCTCGTACACGGCCCTCGAGCATGAGGCCATCCCGAAGCTCTACGAGCTCGCGTACGAGGCGGAGTCGCCGTACCTGGTAACGGAGCTCGTTCCCGGGATCACCTTCGACACCATGCTCGGCGACGGACAGCGCTACGAGCCGCTCGGGATCGTCGACCTCATGCGCCCCATCGCGAGCGCCCTTGACTATGCCCACTCACGTGCGACCGTCCACCGCGACGTCAAGCCCGCGAACATCCTGCTCGCAGACGACGGCCGGACTCTCCTCACGGGCTTCGGGTTGGGCACGGTCGCCTCGTTCAACACCGGGCCCGGCGCCACGGGCCACGTCGCGCCGGACTACGTCGCCCCGGAGAGGCTCGTCGGCCACGAGGTCGACGGACGCGCCGACGTCTACTCGCTCGCCGCGGTCATCTTCGAGGCCATGACGGGACGACGACCGTTCTCGTCCAAGAGCTGGATCGAGACGCTGAGCCGTCGCCTGTACGAGCCGCCACCCAACGTCCGCGAGGTCGCGCCCGAGCTCTCAGTGGCGTTCGCCGGGGTGCTGCAGCAGGCGATGGATCGCGACCCCGCCCGGCGCCCGGCGACGGCGGGCGAGATGCTCTACCGACTCGAGGCCGCGATCACCTCGCCGAACGGCGCGCCGGAGCACGACGGGTCCGGTCCGCGGAGCGCTCTGCGCCGGCTGCTGCGCCGCTAATGTCCCTCTCCCCACCGGGAGAGGGTCGAGGTGAGGGCGTCTAGGCCCCGGCCATCCGGCCGTCGACCATCAGCACCGAATTGCAGGTGAACAGCCGGTCGACCACGAACCCCGGGTTGATGTTCGACGGGTTCTGACCGATGACCGCGGCGACCTGGTCGACGACCTGCTGCGCGGGAACGTTCATGCCGAAGATCGTGCCGCCGGTCGGCGTGATGGCGAACGCACCGTTCTGCGCGGCGATCACCGCGGATCCGCTCCACGCGAAACCGTTGTAGTTGCCCTTGGCGGTGATGATCGCGCCCGCGATGGTGTTCTCGCTGATGGTCAGGCCGAGGTTGGAGATGCCCGACGCCTGGCCGGATTGCTGCACCGCGGTGACCAGGTCCTGCGCCGTATAGCCCCGGTGCACGGCGCTGAACTGCTCGATGTCCGCGCTCTTGCACTCCTCGACTGATGCCACGGCGATGAAGGGCTCCTCGCCGTTGGCGCCGAGGCCGCTGACGCCGTCGACGGTGATGGTGTAGATCCCGGGCGGCGCGTTCTTGACGACGACGGTGATCGGGGAGTGGCCGGTGCCGAAGTACTGCTGGTTGTCGGGCGCCTTCACGGTCAGCTTCATCGCGCTGCCCGGGTAGCCGAGTGAGGCTTTGAGCAGGTTGCCGCCGGCGTAGCTGTACGTGTACTGCTGGCGCTCGCCGTTGTGCAGCGGCGCGCCGATGAAGTCCTGCTCGGTGCCTGGCGTCGTTCCGGCCTGGACCGCATTCGAGGCGTCGAGCGCCGGCCCGAAGGGGTCGTCAGGGTCGGGCGTGATCGGCCCCGGCGGTCCGATGTTGCCGTCAGCGTCGACGGTCACCTGCTGTGGTGAGTGGAGCGTGACCGTGCCCTTGCTCGAGGTGACGACCAGCGTGCCGTCGAAGAGCTTGATGATCATCGTGCCGTCCGTCTTGATGTAGACCTCGAACTTGGTCCCGCGCACGCTCGCGGTCGCCGACTTGCCGTGCACGTCGAACGACGCGCCGGAGACCAGGTGCTGAACGTTGGTGAACGTGCGGCCGACCTGCTGCGTCAGCGATACGTCGTGCATGTTGCCGGTCTTGGTGAAGTGCGCCGAGTCGAGCTTGACGGTCGTGTTGCTCGCGAGCCGGGTGATGGTGCCGTCGGGGAGGGTGATCGCGGCCCGGCCCTTGGTGTCGGTCTTGACCGAGTCGCCGGCCTGGATGACGGTGCCCGTCGACGCCGGCGCGAAATCCGCTCCGTTATGGGAGACCGAGGCCGCGGGCTGGTAGACGGTCAGGGCGGCAGAGGCGTTGACCTGCGCCTGGGCGGCGACGTTGAGCCACACGACGCCGCCGGCGATCAGGACGATCACCAGGGCCAGGGCGATGAGCAGGCGGCGGCCGCCGCGGCGGCGGGGGGCGGGCTTGGCGGCTACCGATGCCATGTTGCCCGGGAAAGATAGCTCATGGGTGCGCCGGTCACTCCGGGCTTAGCGGTGGCCCTCGATGACCATGATCGTGTCCTTGCCGGAGGTCTGGCAGGAGTAGACGCGGTCCACCGTGTAGTCCTGCGGGATCGAGCTGATGGAAGCCTTGGCCCCCGGTCCGAGGTAGTTCAGGACCTGGGTCGTGACGTTGACCCCCCGCACCGTGACCTGGGTGACGACGGCGCCCAGGTTGGGCGTGGCGGCGTAAAAGACGATCGTCCACGAGACCTCGGTGCCGCCGATGTTCGAGTAGTAGAAGAGGCGGGCCGAGGTGGATGAGGTGCCCTGCACCTGGAGCGTTATCCCCGAAGCGCCGGAGTCGGAGAGGCTCTTCTGGATCTGAGAGTTGCTGAGCGTCTCGCGCACGACCTGTCCCGTGTCCCCGGAGCCCTCGGGCACCACCGCGCAGGGCGGGTCGGCGGCAAACGCGACGACCCACGGCTCGGCCGGCGAGACGTCGACCGCGATCACCTGCGCGCGGTACGTGCCCGCGGTCCCCTGGTGCTGGTGGCGGATCGGCGAGTCGCCATTGGGAAACCAGTACGCGACCCCCTGCGGGTTGATGACCCGCAGCTGCATGTAGCTGCCCGGGTAACACAGGGCGGTCTTGGTGATGCCACCCGGAGAGTTGTAGTCGACGTCGATGGTCTGGCCGGTCGAGATCGCATCGCCCGTGGTGATCTGGATCGTGCCCGGGTTCGACCCGGCCGCGACTGCCTGCCGGCACTGCGCGACGAGCTGGTACGGGTCCTGTTTGTCGGGCCGGATCGCGCGGACCGGGGACAGCTTGCCGTTGGCGTCGGCGTCCACCTCCTGGCCGGCCTTCAAGGTCGCGTTCGTCCTGCCCGCCACGGATACGGTGCCGTCGAAGACCTTGATCAGGTTTGTGTTGTCCTGGCGCACCAGCACCTCGAACTCGGTGCCTCTCACCTGCGCGCTGACCGAGTGCCCGCCGACCTTGAACGTCGCGCCGCTGGCGAGGTGCTGCACATTGACGAGCGTCCGGCCCACCTTCTCCACCACCTCGGCGGTCTGCAGGGTGCCGGTCTTCTGAAGCTGCACGCTCGTGATCTGGACGGTCGTGACGGGCGACATCCGGACGTAGGAGCCGTCTGGGAACTGGATCTCCGCGTGGCCGTTGGCCTGCGTGGCCACCTCGTCGCCCGCGTTGAGCGGCTCACCGGGTGTGCTCGGGTGGCTGTTCACCGTGACCGGCTGGTTGAAGACGATCAGCGTGGCCGGCGCGGTCACGGCGGCCGACGCCTGGACGACGAAGAACCAGTAGCTGCTGCCCAGAAGGAGAAGAGTCGCCAGGCCGAAGACGCCCAGGCACCCGAGGCAGCTGAACCCACACCCGCGGCCGAAGCAGCCCGAGCGCCTGGGCGTGACGGGGGCGGTCGACTGCTGGGTGACTACAGGTAACGGCGGCGGCTCGACGGCCATCGCCGCGGAACATTAGCTGGAAGGTATCTGCAAATCGACGACTAAGCGCGCGGGGTCGGAAAGAGTGAAGACGCGCATGCATGTGGGCTTGGCGACGCCCAGTCCCCAGGACACCGTGCCCTCGAAATCCTGCACCTGCCTGGCTTCCTTGAGGATCTGGAATCCGGGGTGGTCCAGGTCGGTCGAGCCGGAGAAGCTCGAAGCCCCCTGCGCCGAGTGGACGCTGACCAGGATGCCGGCGGTTCCGCTGAGGGTCACGGTCTGGCCGCTCGCACCTTGCGTGAAGACGGGCTTGGCCTGGCGCTTGACCGTGTAGGTGGGAACGATCGGGTCGAACTGGAGGACGAAGCGGTCGTAGCCGTCCTGCTCGGCCACGCGGGCGGTGATCGTGTTGGCGACTCCCGTCTTGCCGCCGGAGGCGTCGGCGCAGGCGAACGCGGGCAGGTTCGTGCCGGGAGGCGAGGGCGAAACCGGGGGGGCTGCAACCCGCGGGCCCGAGGCGCTGGCGGCGCCTGTGCCGCCGGGCGAGACCGCCGCGGAGGGGGTGGCCGCGGGGCTGCAGGCGCACACGATCGAGATCAGGACCGCCGTCAGGCTGGTTCGCACCGGCCAATGGTATGGTCGAGGCCCTCCCGCGCAGCTGTCCAGGGGGATAAGCCGAGGTGGCGGAACAGGCAGACGCGTCGGTCTCAAAAACCGATGACCGCAAGGTCGTGCGGGTTCGACTCCCGCTCTCGGCACCACGCCGGTATTGAACGGTCCCAGGACGGAATAGGTTGCAGTCGAAGCCGCCAGACCCGAGCTTTGCTCAGATCGCGAGACCCCCACGCGAACGGGTGTTTCTGCTCGCGCGGCAGATCGGAGACGAGGGTGTCGCCCGCTGGTGTGCCGAGATCCTGCGCGGCGCCGTGAGGTTTGACGATTCCCGCCGCCCGTCGATCAGCTGGCTGGGCGGTCGCCACGCCGCGGCACAGCTTGGGCGCGGGAACCTCGGCGCCCCGGCCCATGAGTACTGGACGCGCGTATGGGCGGCGCGCGGGTTGCTCTACGCCTGGCACCCCGACGCGGTCGAGGCGGTGCTCGCCGGGCTCCAGGACCCTGCCTGGCGCGTGCGCGAGATGTGCGCGAAGGTGGCGCGCACCCACGCCGTGGTCGAGGCCGAGCAGCGCCTCACGCGGCTCCTCGACGACCCGGTCTCGCGGGTGCGCATCGCGGCGGAGGCGGCCCTTACGGTGACGGAACGATCCCAGGGATGATGTAGGCCTCGATCATCGCCACCACGCCGACGGCGGCGGTGAGGATGAGGCTGTAGCGGATCACGCGCCGGAAGATGTCGCCCTCCGCGCCCACCTTGTTCACGCCGGCCGCGCCGACCGACAGGTTCTGCGGGCTGATCATCTTGCCCATCACGCCGCCCGAGGAGTTGGTCGCCGCGGTGAGGATCGGGCTGACGTTGCCGAGCTGCTGCGCGGTCTGAGCCTGCAGGGGGCCAAACAGCGTGTTGGATGACGTGTCGCTGCCGGTCAGGAACACGCCGAGCCAGCCCAGGAACGCGGCCACGAACGGGAAGATGACACCCGTCTTGGAGAAGGCGATGGCGAGGCTCGAGGTCATGCCCGAGAAGTTCATCAGGTAGGCGATGCCGAGGATGAAGGCGATGGTGACGATGGGCAGGCCGAGCTGCCGCAGCGTGCGGCCATACACGGCG
>JBKPCW010000071.1:0-5005 GCA_046727555.1 Candidatus Dormiibacterota bacterium
CCCGACCCGGCAGAGCGCGCAGGTGGCGGACATCCGGATCCAGACGGTGCTGAGCAGGTACGACGCCGCCAGGATCGCCGCCACGCTCGAGCAGAAGGGGGTTGACCCCTCGGTCCTGAACCCCCTGCCCCTCACCGTCCACCCGCTGAGTTCCCCAGCGCAGGCCGCGCAGAACGCCTTCCTCAGCTTCTTCCTGCCCTACATCCTGATCACGATGACCCTCACCGGCGGGCTTTCCGCCGCGCTCGACACCTCCGCCGGAGAGCGCGAGCGCAAGACGCTCGAGAGCCTGCTCCTGACGCCCGCACCGCGCGGCCACGTCCTCATCGGCAAGATGCTCGCCGTCACGGTGACGAGCCTGGCCGCGGCCATGGTGGCGATCGTCTCCATCCTCATCACGCTCAGCCAGATCTCGTTCGGCGGCCAGGGCCGCGCCGCGCAGGTGAGCCTGACGCCGCTCGCCGCGGCGGTCATGGTGTGGCTGGCGGTGTTGCTGGCGGCCTCATTCGCGTCGGTGACCATCACCCTCGGCACGCTGGCGAGGAACTTCCGCCAGGGACAGGCCTACGTGACCCCGCTGTACTTCATCACGATCTTTCCAGCCTCGATCGTGCTCTTCATCCCGGACTTCAACCCCAGCCTGGCCTACTACCTGATCCCGATCCTCAACGCGGTCCTGGTCCTTCGCGACGCCATCGTCCACGACACGCTGGCGTGGGGCGCGTTCCTCGTCACCTCGGCGAGCCTCGTCCTCCTGGCCGCGATCTCGTTCTACGTCGCCCTGCGGCTTTTCGCACGCGAAGCCCTGCTCGTACGCTCCTAAACTGTTGTCCAGGAGGAGCGAGTTGGGCAAGCGCCTGGAGCTCAGGGATCTTCGCAGTCTCGACCGAAGAAGCATGTATTCGATCTTCCATCCGCTCGACGTCAACGAGCGGCTGCCCCGGGAGCTCATCCTCGAGGGACGGCGCTACCGGTGGGTCGAGCTGCGCCACCTCGAGATCTTCGGCTTCCTTTACCTGCCGGCCCTGATCCTGACCGTCGTCGTCGTCGGGACGTTCAGCATGGCGCTCGCGTTCGCCGTCGCGGGCCTTTCGCTCCTGGGCGCGTTCGCGTTCGTGGTCGCGGCGAAGTCGCGCTAGAAGCGCGTATAACCGTGCCATGACCGAAGCGGTGATCGTGGCTTACGGCCGCTCGCCGATCGGACGGGCGCGCAAGGGATCCCTCGTCGACGTCAGGCCCGACGACCTCGCGGCGCACGTCGTCACCAGGGTCCTGGACAAGGTCCCGGAGCTCGATCCCTCCCAGGTCGAAGACCTGATCTGCGGCTGCGGCCTCCCCGGCGGTGAGCAGGGACACAACATCGGCCGCGTCGTCTCGATCCTGGCCCGGCTCGACGTGCCGGGCGTCACCGTCAACCGCTACTGCTCGTCCTCGCTCATGACCACCCGCATGGCCGCCCACGCCATCGGGGCCGGCGAGGGTGACGTGTTCCTGTCCGTCGGCGTCGAGTGCGTGTCGCGCTACGGCAGCGGCTATCCCGACGTGCCCGACACCTACAACCCCAGGCTCGTGGCCGGCAACACCGAGGAGTACCCCGACATCTACATCGCCATGGGCCAGACGGCGGAGAACGTCGCCGAGCGCGAGCACATCACGCGCGAGGAGCAGGACCGCTACGCGGTCAAGAGCCAGGCGGCGGCCGTCAAAGCCCGCGACGACGGCTTCTTCGACCGGGAGATCATCCCCGTCCCCCTGCCCAACGGGAGCACCTTCGCCAGGGACGATGGCCCGCGGCCGAGCACCACGATGGAGGTGCTGGCCGCGCTGCAGCCGGTGTTCCGCGAGAACGGGACCGTGACCGCGGGCAATGCGTGCCCGCTGAACGACGGCGCGGCCGCGGTCGTGGTCATGTCCGAACGGCGGGCCAAGGAGCTGGGCATCAAGCCGATCGCCCGGGTGGTGTCCACTGGGCTTTCCGCGCTCGAGCCGGAGTTCATGGGCCTGGGACCGATCGACGCGTCACGGCAGGCGCTGAAGCGGGCGGGGATGACGATCGACGACATCGACATCGTCGAGATCAACGAGGCCTTCGCCGCCCAGGTCATCCCCTCGGCGCGCGGCATCGGCGTCGACCCCTTCAGCGACAAGCTCAACCCGCACGGCGGCGCGATCGCTCTCGGCCATCCCTTCGGCATGACCGGTGCCCGCATCCTGTGCACCCTCCTCAACGGGCTCGAGGAGAAGGGTGGGACGTACGGCCTGGAGACGATGTGCGTGGGCGGCGGCCAGGGCATGGCCATGATCGTCGAGCGCCTGAACTAGGCCGCGCCCCAGCGATAGTCCGGACTAACAACCAAATTCGGACTCAAAAAGCACGGATAGTCCGGACTATCCGTGAAGGCGAGAGCTAGGCCGCCACGACCTCCCGCACGATCCCTTCGAGGCTGCGGGCCACGATGCGGCGGTGGATCGCCACCAGCAGCCACGGCCAGACAAGGCCGAAGAAGGCAAGCAGCCCCAGAAACAGCGGCCACCCGTAGGGGGTCGCCGAGACCTGGCCGCGGCCGTCCGGCCACGCCAGGACCGCGACGAGGATCACCGCCGACAGGGCCAGGCCGTGGAGCGCGGCATAGGTCGCCCACCGGCGAAACGAGCCGTGGTAGGCGATGCGCTGCATGCTCTCGCGACGCAGCTCGACCTCGTTCAGGCCGATGCTGTAGGCCGTCCAGAAGCCCCGCGCGGCGAATGAGATGGCATCGCGCGACCGGCTGCGCACGACGTAGTCCGCTCGCGTTCGCGACCCGGGCCGCAGGAGCCCCGTCTCGATACGACGGGCCAAGCGTTCGATGAAGTCGTCAGGCACCGCACTGACCTCGATCACTCCCGCATAGGCGGGCGAGAAAGCGCTCACGGCGCCACGAGTTTAGGCCCGGGCTTCGGTAAAGAGGCCCTCCAGGACCCGTTCCAGAAGGCGCCGCAGCGTCTTCCTCTCCTCGGCCGACAAGGGCCCCATCACCTCGGCCTCGAGCCCTTCCCGAGCCCTGTCCGCCCGCTCGAGGGCGCGCCGGCCGGCCGCCGTGATCTCGACCATGTGCCGGCGGCGGTCGTTCGGGTCACGGCGCCGGACCGAGAACTGGGCCGCCTCCAGCTCGTTCAGGATCAGGACCACGCTGTTGCCGTCCATGAACAGCGAGCTCTCGAGCTCCTGCTGACTGGTGCCGGGGTGGTCGCGGACGTAGGTCAGGACCATGTAAGGCTTGAACCGCATTCCGAGCAGGTCCTCGCCCGTACGCCGGTTGAGGGCCTTGTGGATCTGGGTCAGCAGCGAGATGAAGCTGCCGTCGCGGCGGAAACCGCCTTCTTTCACGTTCATCGATTCTATCACCGACTATTAATCTTCCCCATCTCCAGATAATCCATGCAATAAGGATCAGGATGATCCTGTTATAGTGATCATCCTTAGATCGGTTCGGTTGTTTGGAGGCGGTTATGAGCTCTGAAATTCGCAGGTGGGTCGCCCTGGTCGTCGTGTGCCTCGGGCAGCTGATGATCATCCTCGACACCACGATCGTCAACGTCGCGCTGCCCTACATTCAGCGCGACCTCCGGTTCTCCCAGGCCGACCTGACGTGGGTGATCAACGCCTACCTGGTCGCCTTTGGCAGCCTGCTCCTGCTGGGCGGCCGAATTGGCGACCTGATCGGCCGGCGCAAGGTCTTCCTGGCCGGCGTCTTCCTGTTCACCGTCGCCTCCATCGGGACCGGGTTGGCGCCCACGGCGGGCAACCTGATCGCCGGCCGGTTCCTGCAGGGAGTCGGCGCCGCGCTTTCGGCCGGCGTGATCCTGGCCATCATCGTCACCGAGTTCCAGAAGCCCGCCGAGCGCGCCCAGGCGATCAGCGTCTTCACCCTCGTCATCGCCGGCGGCGGCTCGTTGGGGTTGCTCGCGGGCGGCCTCATCACCCAGTTCGTGAACTGGCACTGGATCTTCTTCATCAACCTGCCGATCGGCGTCATCACGATGGTGCTCGGCGCCTGGCTGATCCGGGAGAACGAGGGCCTGGGCCTGAGCCAGGGGGTCGACGTCGCCGGAGCGGTGCTCGTCACCGCGGCCCTCATGCTGGGCGTGTACTCGATCGTGACGGCCGCTAGCAACGGCTGGACGTCAGCTCCAACCCTCGGCTTCGGCGGCGCCGCGCTCGCTTTGCTGGCCGCGTTCGTGGTGCTCCAACGGCGCATCGCCAATCCGATCATGCCGCCCAGGATCGTCGCGATCCGGTCCCTGACCGGCGCGAGCGTGGCCCGCGCCTTCGTCTTCACCGGCATCTCCACGACCTTCTTCATCGGCGTGCTCTACCTCCAGCACGTCCGCGGCTACACCGCGTTCGAGACCGGGCTGGCGTTCATTCCCATGACCGCCACGCTCGGGGTGCTCTCCGCCGGCATCACGGCCCGCCTCATGGCGCGCTTTGGCCCGCGCAACCTGCTGGTCGGCGGCATGTTGACCAGCATCGTGGCGCTGGCCAGCTTCGCTTTGGCCGACGGTACGACCGCCTACTTTCCCCAGCTGCTCGCCGGCTACGCGCTGCTGGGCGTCGGAGGCGGCATGACCTTCCTTCCCTTGCTGACCATCTCGATGTCGCAGGTTCCGATGGCGGACGCCGGTGTGGCGTCGGGCTTCGGCAACCAGGTCCAGCAGATCGGCGGCGCGCTCGGCCTGGCAGTGATCTGCAGCGTGTCGACCTCGTTCTCGCTCGACTTCCTGCTCGCGGCCACGAGCATGGGTGTAGGGCTGGCGATCGTGGTCGGTGCCGTTCGGCCGAGCCCCGCGGCGATGGAGAGGCAGACCGCGCGGGCCGAGGTCACGGAGTCCGAAGCGGCCTGACCGCCGCGGCTAAGCTCAGAGGCGGTGGGTGAGGACAACCGCCGCCTCTGGGCCGACTGGGTCGCCGCCCAGGTAGGCGGTGACGCGGTCCGCCAGCGGACGGCGCTGGACGCGGCGCTGC
>JBKPCW010000072.1:0-8340 GCA_046727555.1 Candidatus Dormiibacterota bacterium
TCGGTCCAGGATCTCCTCCGCGGTTCGGTAAGGCGTCCCATCGTGCAGCAAACGTTCGGTGAGCTTGGGATCCTCCTCCAGCGCCCTCCGGGCCCTCTCCCGCGCCAGCTCCGCCGCGACCTCGGCGGTCTCGTCGCGGAGCCGCCGCTCGGCCAGCTCCCCCGCCCGGCCGCTCTTCTCCAGGTGCCGGCGGTGTTGCAGGACCGCCTCCCAGAGCGCGTCGACGCCCTCGCCCCGGGTCGCCACCGTGGTCACGATCGGCGGCCTCCACTCGGCCTTGGGGCCCATGTTGATCATCGTCCGCAGCTCGCTGACGACCCGGGCGTGGCCCTCGATGTCCGCCTTGTTGACGACGAACACGTCCGCGATCTCGAGGATCCCGGCCTTGATCATCTGTACGCTGTCGCCGAGGTTGGGAGTGAGGACGACGACCGTCGTGTCGGCCACCGCGGCCACCTCGAGCTCGGACTGGCCGACGCCGACGGTCTCGAGGATCACCTGGTCGAAGCCGAAGGCGCCGAGGAGCCGGATCGCCTCGCGGGTCGCCAGGGACAGTCCGCCCAGGTGCCCCCTCGCACCCATGCTGCGGATGAAAACCTTCGCGTCCAGCGCGTGCCGCTGCATGCGGATGCGATCGCCGAAGATGGCGCCGCCGGTGAAGGGCGAGTTGGGGTCGGTGGCCAGCACGGCGACCCGCGAGTCCCGCTTGCGCAGGTACGCGACCACCGCGTCCACCAGCGTCGACTTCCCGGTGCCAGGCGCTCCGGTGAAGCCCGCGACGCCCGGCGCTCCGGCCTCGCCGCGCAGCTGGTCCTCCAGCTGGCGCACCGCGGGGTCGCGGCGTTCGACGAGGGTGATCGCCCGGGCGAGCGCACGCACGTCGCCCGCGCGAAATCGCGTTATGAGGTCCGAATCGTTCCTGGAGTTACTCGCCCAAGAAGCGTAGGGCGAAGTCGTGCCCAAGCACCACGACGATGCCGTACGTCTGCTGGCCGCGCGCCGGCGCCGGACTGCTCGGCGTCGCCTGCACGACGGTGCCGCCGAAGAAGTCCTGCAGGTACTTGACCGTGAGCGGGAACTTGCCGCCCGAGTAGTCGAGGATCGTGGTCGTCGACTGGGCCCGGTGCGAGACCGGGTCGTTCAGCTGCAGGCCTGTCGGGTCGAACATCGTCGTCACGCGCTGGTCCAGGCCGGTGAAGTTGGTGCTGCCGTTGGCGAACTGGACCGGAGCCTTCTCGCCCAGCGTCTTCGGGTCGATGAAGATCGACGCGACGTACTTGTGGATCATCGAGTACGACTGATCGTCGGCGCACAGCTGCGAGACGCCCGCGCCCATGCCGCAGTTGTACGAGTCCAGCAGGTTGCCGTCCGCCGCACCAGACGGCGCGGTCAGGGCGATGCGGATGATCGAGCTGTCCGGCAGGTTCTTGCCCCAGTCGTAGATCGCCTTCATGTCAGCGATCGACATGTCGGTGTTGATGTTCTTCTGCAGCGCGCTGAGCAGCTGCGGCGCCTTGGCGAACCCGTTGACCGTGGTCGCCTTCTTCTTGATCGCCTGCATGATGTCCTGCTGCCGGCGCGCGCGGCCGAAATCGGACGCCTGCTGGGCCTGGATCGCGTGCCGCGAACGCGCGACCTCGAGCGCCTGCTCGCCGTTGAGGTGCTGGCACCCGGCCTTGAAGTGGATCGGGTGATAGCCGTTCCTGTAATCCGGGTACGAATAGTCGTCCAGGTTCGAGGAGAGGCACACGTCCACGCCGCCGAGGGCGTCGACCATGTCCCGGAACGCTTTGAAGTCGATCGCGACGTAGCGGTCGAAGGTAAGGCCTGTGATCTTGCCGACCTCGTGCTCCGCCGCGTACCCGCCGCCGTTGGGCCCGGAGTACTTGCTGTCGACGCAGCAGATGATGCTGGTGTACGGGACCTCGTAGGCGGCGTTGATCTTGTTCGTCCAGATTCGGCTCGGGTTGCTTTGCAGGTTCATTTGGACGACGAGGTCGCGCGGGATCGAAAGCATCATCACGCGGTTCGTCACCGGGTCGATGCTGACGGCCATGATCGAGTCGGTGAGATACGGCGCGTCGTTCTCGTAGCCACCCCTGCCGAGGAGCAAGACGTTGACGCGCTGGCCGTGGTTCAGCTTGTACGCGATCGTCCCGGGCGACGGTTCGACCACCTGCGCGATCTCACCCACCGGGTTGAGCGCGTGGCCCGTCGTCGTGCGGACGAAGTCGTCGAGACGCTTGTAGGTCAGCGTCACGCCGACGATGACCACGAGCAGCGTGACGGCGATCACCGCCGCGGGGACCGAGCGGGTCAGGCGGTAGGTGACGCGGTAGCGGGATCGCCTGGCCTTCTTCGGCCTGGCCCGAGACATGAGCACCGGGATTCTAGCAACGGCGCCCGACGGCTTCCGGTTACGGCGTCGCGGAGGAGGTCGCGTTGTTGAGCGAGCCGGCGTAGATCCAGAGGAAGAAAGCCACGACCCCGAGCACGAAGCCGATGACGCCCAGGATCAACCCCGCCATCGCCATCACCCCGCCGCCGAGCGCGCCTCCGCTCGTCTGGATCCTCTGCCGCGAGATGAAGCCCATGATCGCCGCCGCGGGGCCCAGCACGATGCCCAGGCAGAAGAGGTCGCAGACGATCGACAGGATGCCCACGATGAGCGCGGCGATCGCCAGGCCGTCGGTCCGCTGCTGGGCGTACCCCGCGTAAGCGCCGGGCATGTAACCACCTGGAGGCGGGGGCGGTACGTATCCCCCGCCCGGAGGCGGAGGCGGGACGAAGCCGCCGCTGGGCGGCGGCGGGGGAGGCGGCGGAGGGTTGTAGCCCCCGCCGGCCGGCGGAGGTGGCGGAGGGGGCGGCGGTGGAGGGGGTGGCTGGCTACCCGGCGGGGGCGGTATGTCCGACATCTAGCGCCTCCTTTGGCTTTGCACCGAGCTCATAACTGCGGACGATCCAGGCCTCCATCGCCAACGAGTAGGGAATCGTGAAGATGGTCCCGACGAAGCAAAGGAGATACGCTCCCAGGCTGCCGATGAAACCGGCGGCGATCAGCATAAGGCCCGCGATCACCGCGTCGGTGGGTGCTGCGCGCACCCGGCGCAGGACGGCCGCGATGTCGAAACCGCCCTCGATGCCGCGATGGTCGACGGCGAGGACGATCGCGGGCCGGACCGCATACGAGACCAGGAAGCCGGCCACGGCGACCGCGAAGGCGAAGAGCAACAGCAGGATGCCGATCACGGTCAGCAGCGCGTTGCCCCCGTCCTGGCCCTGGGTGTTGAGCAGGATCACCGCGGGGACGAAGAACACGGAGGCGACGACAACGATCACGAAGCCGTACACCAGGAACACGACGAAGAGCTGAAGGCCTCTCAGGAGGTAATCGAAGTTCGCCGGCGGCAGCCCGTCTTCGCCGGCGCGGAGACGGTCGATCGCGGCGAGCATCCAGCCGAGGTTGTTGATCGCGCCCACGATCGGGATCAGGCCGATGAGGCCGACGATGACGATCTTCTCGACCCACTTCGGGTCGCGGAAGGGCCACGTGAACGCTTCGCCGATCCGCTCCACGTTCAGACCGGGGGTGTGCCGAAATTGCTGACGAGGAAGAAAGTCAGCCAGCCGAGCGAGGCGGCGGCGCCGAAGGCCGTCGCGGCCACGCCGATCATCCACGCCGCGACTGCGGCGCTCCGGCCTCCGAGCTGCCCATTCGACGCGTCGATGCGGTTGACCGACGACTTGCCGAGGAAGTAGGCGATCGGACCCAGGATCAGGCCGGGCAGGCCGAGGAAGACCAGGACGAGGCCGGCGATCCCGAGCACCAGGGCGACCACGGCCCGGTTGTCACTCGCCCTCGGCCGCGGCGCCGGCGGATACGTCGGCCGGCCGTAGTAGCCCGGTATGGCCTGCGGAGGCGCGGTCGGCGGCGGCGGCGGAGGCGGCGGGGGCGGCGGAGGTGGTGGGGGCGGCGGGACCGGCCTCTGCGGGTCGGGGGCGCTCAACGAAGCAGAGCCCGGGCGATGACCACCCTCTGAATCTGATTCGTGCCCTCGTAGATCTGCGTGATCTTGGCGTCGCGCATCATCCGTTCGACAGGGTAGTCCTGGATGTAGCCGTAGCCGCCAAGCAGCTGAACGCAGTCGGTCGTGACGCGCATCGCCATGTCCGAGGCGAACAGCTTCGCCATCGCCGCCGTCCTGGTCAGGTCCGGCGCCCTGGCGTCCGCCTTCGTCGCCGACAGGTAGACCAGGTGGCGGGACGCCTCGATCTGCGTCGCCATGTCGGCGAGCATGAACTGGATGCCCTGGAAGGTCGCGATGGCCTGGCCGAACTGCTGCCGCTCCTTGACGTAGTTGAGTGCGTAGTCGAACGCGCCCTCGGCGATGCCGAGGGCCTGAGCGCCGATGCCCGGCCGGGAGCGGTCCAGCACCGCGAGCGCGAGCTTGAAGCCCGCCCCCTCCTCACCCAACCTGTTCGCGGCCGGGACCTTGACGTCCTCGAGCACGATCTGGGCCGTCGGCGAACCGCGGATGCCGAGCTTGTGCTCGATCTTGGAGACCGTCCACGGGCTCGTCTCGCGCTCGAGGACGAAGGCCGAGATGCCCTTGCTCCCGTTGCCCGGCTCGGTCTCCGCGAACACGACCAGCGTGCCCGCGATGCTGCCGTGCGTGATGAACTGCTTGGTGCCGTTGAGCACGTACTCGTTGCCGTGGCGCCTGGCGCGCGTCTTCATCGCCGCGGCGTCGGAGCCGCTCCCAGGCTCGGAAAGCGCGTAGGCGGCCACCTTCTCCCCCGAAGCGAGCGGCGGGCACAGGCGCTTTTTCTGCTCCTCGGTCCCGGCGACCAGGATCGGGTACGAGCCGAGCGCCTGCACGGCCAGGATCAGAGACGAGCTGGCGCACGCCTTGGCGATCTCCTCGATGCCCATGCAGATGGTGACGCTGGAACCGGAGATGCCTCCGTACTCCTCGGGAAAGGGAATGCCGAGGATGCCGTTCTCGGCAAAGAGCGTCTCTATGTCCTTCGGGTACTCGGCCTTCTCATCGATCTCGGCCGCGCGCGGCGAGACCCGATCCTGCACGAGCTCGCGGATCGTGTCCCGGATCGCGACCTGCTCCGCCGTGAACTCGAAATCCATGCTTCCCGAGTCCGATTATCAGGTGTTGAGTAGTGCTCGCGCGATGACGACGCGCTGCACCTGGTTGGAGCCCTCGTAGATCTGCAGCGCCTTGGCGTCGCGCACGTGGCGCTCGAACGGGCTGCCCGCAAACGCACCGTGCTCGCCCGCGATCTGCAGCGCGTCGATCGCCACCTGCATCGCGGTGTCGGTGCAGTGCAGCTTGGACATCGAGGCCTCGCGCGTGAACGGCCGGCCATTGCCGCAGAGCCACGCCGCGTGGTACGCGAGGAGCCGCGCCGACTCGACGCGGGCCGCCATGTCGGCGAGAGTGAATTCGTCGCCCTGTTCGTGCCCGCGCTCGCGCATGAGCTGGCGCGCCTCGTCCACGGCCGCCTGGGCGATGCCGAGCGCCTGGCCGGAGATCCCGATGCGGCCCGAGTCAAGTGCGCGCATCGCGACGGTGAACCCCTGTCCCTCGCCGCCGAGCCTGTCCACGGCGGGCACGCTGACGTCCTCGAGCACGAGCTCGCCGGTCGGCGAGCCGTGCAGGCCCATCTTGCGAAAGACCTGGCCGACGCGCAGGCCAGGCGTTCCCGCCGGGACCAGGAATGCGGTCACGCCGGCCGCGCGCTCGTCCGGCCCTGTGCGGGCGAACACCACGTACAGCCCGGCCTCGCCGATGTTGGTGATGAAGACCTTGGTCCCGTTCAGGACGTAGCCGCCGTCGCCGTTGCGACGCGCCGTGGTCTTGAGCGACGCGGCGTCGGACCCGGACGACGGCTCGGACAGCGCGAAGGCGCCGAGCAGCTCGCCCGAGGCGAGGCGTGGCAGCCATCGGCGTTTCTGCTCCTGGTCGCCGAAAAGCAAGATCGGCTCGGTGCCGACGCTCGTGTGGACGTCGACGATGACGGCGGTCGAGGCGCAGGCCCGGGCGAGCTCTTCGATGCAGATGGCAAAGGCCAGCGCGTCCATGCCGGCGCCGCCGTATTCGCGCGGCACGAGCACTCCCAAAAGGCCCGCCTCGCGGGCCGCGTCGATGGCTTCGCGGGGAAAACGGTGGTCGCGGTCGACCTCCGCGGCCAGGGGCTCGACGGCGCCCTGGGCGAGCTCCCGCACCGCGGCGCGAAAGCTCGCGTGCTCGGGCGCGAGTTCGAAATCCAACTCAGACGTTACCTAGAATAGTGGGCTTGACAATGGACGCTGGGCCGCGATATCTGGAGGGCACGACCGTCGGCAGCGGCCGTGACATCATCGGGGTCCGGCGAGATCGGATCGCGGACATAATCAGCACGGGGCGGGAGATCATCTCGCGCGCGAAGAGCGAGAAGATACTGCCCGAGACGATCACAGGCGCCACGGCGGCGCTCCTCGTCACGATCGCAGGCTACGGCGAGCCACTGTCGGAAGGGCAGTGGCGCGAGCTGGCCGGGGTCGTCGGCGGCATCATGCGCGACAGCACCTATGCCGACCTGGCGAGGCTGCGCACGCTCATCACCCAGGAGCAGTTCCTCAACGTGGCCCGCAACCAGGGCTACTCCCGGTTCATCCGCCGACTCGACGACGGCCGCTGGGTCTGCGAGCTGACACCGAAGCTTGAAGATCTTCCGGACGAGTAAGGACGGCGGAGGGACTTCGCCCGGCCCCCTTCGGGTGCGGGCACTCCGGGTCTTCTTCGCCCTCGTCTTCGCGGTCGCCGTTGTCAGCCCCGCGGCTGTGGTGACCGCGGTCGTGTGGACCGCGCCGCCGATCACCACCGGTTCCGCCACCACCGCCGACCAGCAGCCGGCGCGCCTGCTGCCTCCCCCCGACACCCAGCAGACGAGCCTGCCGGACGCACCGGTCAACGTCTACGCCAGCACCCTCTCGGGCACCGTGCCATGCCCGCTTTGCGAGCTGAAGCCGCGTGTCTACGTGCCGAACAGCATGGCGGGCACGGTCGACGTCATCGACCCCAACACGTACAAGGTGATCGACCACTTCGTCGTCGGCTCGATTCCCCACCACATCGCGCCGGCGTGGGATATGAGCGCCCTGTACGTCGACAACGAGGGCTCGAGCAGCCTGACCGTGCTCGACATCCACACGGGACGGCCGTCGGGAACGGTGTACATCCCGTTTCCGTACAACCTCTACTTCACTCCGGACGGCACCAAGGCGATCGACGTCGTCGAGCGCTTGAACCGCGTCGAGTTTCGCGACTGGCGCCACGGGTGGAGGCTCCTCGGGGCGGTCGGCATCCCGTGGCCCGGCGCCGATCACATGGACTTCAGCGCCGACGGAAGCTACTTCATGATCTCGACCGAGTACTCGGGCGTCGTCGCCAGGATCGACGTGAACACGATGCGACTGGCCGGCTATGTGTACGTCGGCGGCCTGCCGATCGACGTGAAGCTGTCGCCCGACGGGACGGTGTTCTACGTCACGAACCAGGGCCGCATGGGCGTGTCGGTGATCGACCCGGTGGCGATGAAGGAGGTGCAGTTCATCCCCACCGGCCGCGGCGCGCATGGGCTGCAGGTCTCGCGCGACACGAAGTCGCTCTACGTGTCCAACCGGCTCGAGGGGTCGGTGTCGGTCATCGACTTCGCAACCCGCACGGTGACGGCCAAGTGGCGCATCCCGGGCGGCGGGAGCCCCGACATGCTGCAGCTGAACCCGGACGGCTCACGGCTCTGGGCGTCGGGGCGCTACAACGCCACGGTGTACGTCTTCGACACCACGAGCGGCCAGGTGATCGCGAAGATCCCCGTCGGAGCAGAGGATCACGGCTTGACGTTCTTCCCGAACGTCGGTCAGCACAGCCTGGGCCACAACGGGGTATACCGGTAAGCCCACCCCGTGCGCGCGTGACGGCCTAAGCCAGGTCTCTCAGCCCGAGCTCGCGAGCAAGCTCCGCCGATCGTGTGTCGTCCGGCTCGGCTTCCGCGTCGCGACCCAGCTCACGGAGGACGCGCGCGCGGTCGCGCAGCGAGCGCGCCAGCGCCGGCCTCGCCTCCATGTCGTCGAAGAGCTGCACGGCGCGGTCGACGTCAGGAAGGGCGGTCGCCCACTCCTTCTGACTCGCGTAGGTACGGCCGCGGCCCCACAGCGTCTGCGCCTCCCCGTAGCGGTCTCCCATCGCGCGCGCCCCGGCGAGCGCCGCGTTCCATCCCGCAACACCGCCCGGCATGTCGCCAAGGAGCGCCAGCGTCGAGCCGAGCATGCCCTGGGTCAGT
>JBKPCW010000073.1:0-3166 GCA_046727555.1 Candidatus Dormiibacterota bacterium
CATCCAGCCCGCGACGTTGGAGACGTCGGCGCTCGAGTTCGGCATGTCGACCGAGCGCAGGAACTCGCCGCGCTCATCGAGGAAGCGCGTCGCAAAGTGATTGCCCATCTGCCGTCCGCCCGAGGCCGGCTCGGCCTCGACGTCGGCGTTGCCGTACAGCTGGGCGAAGAACTCGCGGACGTTGGACATCCGCGTCGCCCACATGAAGGTCTGGTCGCGGTAGTAGCCGGCCCGCCAGTCACCCGGCCGGAAAGCCTTGGCCAGGGCGATGTTCGCGATCTCCTTGCCGTCGCCGAAGATGCCGAAGGTCGCGTTGCCGCGGAGCACCTCAGCGCGCCCGATCACGCTCGCGCGGCGGCTGCTGTAGGCGAGGCGGTAATCGGCGATGACGGCTTCGGGTGTGAGGGTCGCTTTGGAGCTGCGAAGCGCTTTCGCCATAGATCGGCCGCGGCGCGGCCGAAATTTACGTTATCAGAGCGCCGCCAGATCTAGGCCGAGGTGACGCGCTCCTCGGCCTGGTCCCGCCGCAGCAGGCCCGGCCGGCTGGCCTGCAGCGCTTCTTTCATGTGCACGTACGCCCTGGCCAGCTCGCCGCGCCTCTCCAGGATCTCGGCGAACACGCCGTGAGACTGGAGGAGCCTCTCGCGGAGGCCGAGGACCTCGAACCCGCGGATCGCGTCCTCGAACTGGCGGTCTGCCGCGGCGTGCTCGCCGAGGCGGTCCGCGATCCGGCCCAGCCATTCGTGCGCCTCGGCCAGCGTCTCGCGGTCCTCGGCCCTCCCGGCCAGCTCGAGCGCCTGGCCGGCGAGCTCCTGGGCGCGCTCGACGTCGCCCTCCAGCAGCACAAGCTCGGACTGGGACAGCAGGGCCTTGCTCTTGCCGAACTCGAGGTCGGCCTCGTCCGACAGCGCGACCGAGCGTTCGAGGTGCTCGCGCGCCCCCGCGTAGTCCTGGCGGCGCATCAGGACCAGGGCCAGGTTGTTCTCCGCGCGGGCAAGCGATGCCCGATCGCGCAGGACCTCGAGGAGCGCCACCGAACGCGTCAGGTAGCGCGACGCCATGTCGATCTCGCCCGCACGCTGGAGCGCAGTGCCGAGATCGCCGTAGACGTGGGCGGCCCGGCGCAGATCGAACATCGGCCCGCCGGCACGGATCGCCTCCTCGTAAGTGGCCGCGGCGCCGTCCCAGTCGCCCTCCGCGGCCCGGGCGCCGGCCAGGATGCCGAGGAGCCGCGCCTCGGTGGGCGGCGGCACGGGATTGAGGCCGCGGCAGATCTCAAGCGCGCGTTCGGCGAGCGCAACGGCGTCCTTCGACTGCATCGCCACCGCGAGCGCCGCCTGGACCCCGGTGCAGTCGGCGAGCATGACGCCGTCGTTGACCGCCTCGAAGTGCGCGCGCGCCGCCTCCAGCAACGCCGCCGCGCGCTCGGGTTGAGCCGCCGCGAGATAGGCCTGCGCAAGCAGAAAGCGGATCCGGCCGAGCCGGAACGCCAGGGAGCTGCGGTCGAGCAGCGACTCGCCCAGAGCGATGGCATCGGCCGCGCGTCCCTCGGCGACCATCGCCTCGAGCTCGATGACCTTCGTCTGCGAGTCGTCGGCCGAGCCGCCCGGTTCGGCGAGGAAGAACTCCACCGGCTTACCGGTGCGGCGAGCGATGTGCTCGAGCGTGGGCAGCGACGGGCGGGTGCGCCCGTTCTCGATCAGGTAGATCGCCGGCGCGGTGACGTGCCCCTTGCCGAGCTGGGCGAGGCTGAGGCCGACCTCGAGGCGCGCCTGCTTCACCGAACCGGGCCGAAGATTGACGCCAGGAAGCCGGCGTCTCCGAGCTTTCGATTCCGTCGCGACAGGCGCCTCACCGCGCCCGCTGGCCACGGCTCGTCACTTTATACGAAAACCTGGCGGCCGTCCTGATCCGCCTTTTGAAACGCCCATTTCAAGTTCGGCGCGGCAAAACTGACAATGCTTAACGCTGTTAAGTTAAGCTTCCGGTGCGCAGGTCGCGGTCACAGTGCTTCCCGCCGCGGCCTGCTCCCCACTCCGCGTGGCCCTCTCTCTGCAGTCACCCCTTCCAGAGAGAGGGCCTTTTGTTCACTGGGCGCAGGGGTATGTGCCGAAAAGCTTGATCTCAGCGCTGGCTTCCTCGAGGTCGCTCAGCGCCGCCTCCGCCTCCGCCGCGGCCGAGGGCTCCCCGTTGAGGGAGAAGTCGAGATAGAAGCGGTACTCGAAAGGGCGCCCCATCATCGGGCGGCTGTCCAGCCGGGTCAGGTTGACGCCGCGGCGGGCAAAGCAGTCGAGCGCATGCGCCAGGCTTCCGGGCCGGTGCGCGGTGACAAAGGCGATCGAGCCCTTCCATCCATGAGAGGCGTCACGGGGCCGGGTCGGCGGGCCCTTCTCGACGACCACGAAACGCGTCCGGTTCTCCGAGTCGTCCTGGATCGACTCGGCGAGGACGTAGAGCCCGTAGCGCTTGGCCGCCGCCTTGCTCGCGATGGCCGCCGTCCCCGGCTGCCGCTGCTCGGCCACCGCGCGGGCCGCGCCCGCAGTGTCGTGATAGGTGACCGGGCGGATCTGCCGCGAGTGCAGATAGCGGTCGCACTGGGCCAGCGCCTGCGGATGCGAGAGCGCGCGCTCGACCGGCCCGGGCCAGCCGAGCAAGCAGTGGCGCACCGGCTGGACATGCTCGCGCACGACGCGCAGCCCGGACTTCTCCCACAGGAGGTCGGACACCTCCTGGACCACGCCGGCGCTGGAGTTCTCCACCGGCAGCACGGCCGCGGCGACGGCGCCCATGTCGAGCGCGTCGAACGCCTGGCGAAAGGTCGGAAATCCGGAAGCCTCCGCGTCGGGGAACAGAGCCGAGACGGCCTCGTCCGAGTAGGCTCCGGGCTCCCCCTGATAACCGACCTTCACCCGAAGATCAGGTGGCGCATGGCGTCCGCGACGTGGTTGTGGTCGTGCAGCTGGTCGGTCACCTGCGGGTGTCCGTTGCCGGTGTTGCCGTTCGCGCCGTCCGTCTCCGACATGGCCGCGATCTTGCGCAGGTCCTCGTCGGTGACCTCTTTCTTCGTGTCGGCCAGCTGGAGGAACCGCTGCCACGCGGCGTCGTCGCCGCCCTCGGCGAGCTTGATGCCGAGCCGGTTCAGCCGGTGGTGGAACGCGTGGCGGCC
>JBKPCW010000074.1:0-5862 GCA_046727555.1 Candidatus Dormiibacterota bacterium
AGCCCGCTGGAGACCAGGTCCCGGGTCTCGGCGACGTCGAGCGCGCCGGCCGCGCCGACGACGAGGTTGGACAGCCTGTAGCGCGCGTCCGCGTACTCCATGATGTCTTCCCGCGTCAGCCGCGACACCGACTCCTCGGTGCCTGCGATGTCGCGGCCCAGCGGATGGCCCGGCCAGATGAGCTCCTCGAAAAGGTTCTGGACCAGGTCCTGCGGCTGGTCCTGGTACCCGCGCAGCTCGTCGAGGATGACCAGGCGCTCCTTCTCCACGTCCGCCGGGTCCAGCCTGGAGTTGGAGACGATGTCGAACAGGACGTCGAGACCGAGCTGCATGTGCTCGGACGGCACCCGCGCCCAGTAGGCCGTCAGCTCCTTGTCCGTCGAGGCGTTGATGAAGCCGCCGACGCCCTCGACCGCGTCGGCGATCTCCTTCGACGTCGGACGGCGGCGCGTGCCCTTGAAGAAAAGGTGCTCGATGAAGTGGGAGACGCCGCCCAGCCGGTCGTCCTCGAGGCGTGAGCCGCCCGCGAACATCAGCACCATGCTGGTCGAGTGGCGCTCCGGCATCTGCTGGACCACCAGTCGGGCCCCGCCCGTCAACGGATGCACGAGCTGAGGCGTGGGCATGGGATCGGAAGTATAGAAAGGGTTCTAGCGAGAACCTTCGCGCAGCGCGCCGAGCGCGGCGTAGAGCGTCATGGCGACGAAGTCGGCGGGCATGCCGTCAGAAACGGCGTCCAGCGCTTCGCCGAGGTAACGCCGCACGTTGGGCACATCGTCGACCTCGGTCAGCTCCAGGCAGTCCCGGATCGCCTCGGCGATCTCGGTCGGCGTGATCTCCTCGTCGCCGGCCTCGTCCGCGACGGAATTGACCAGCGTGATCGCCCGACGGATGCGCTCGGCGGCGGAGCCGCCGGCGCCGTTACTGCTCGTCAGCCGCCTTGCGCGGTCCGACCACGACCCGGCGCTCAGGCTCCTCGCCGATGCTGGAGCTCGTCACGTCGGGGTCGCCCTCGAGCGCGAGGTGGATGGCCCGGCGCTCGAACGGCTGCATGGCGTCGAGGGTGATGGCGTCGCCGGTCATCTTCACCTGCCGCGCGGCGCGCATCGCGATCTCGCGGACCGTGTGCTCCCGCCGCTGCCGGTACCGCTCCACGTCCACGATCACGCGCTCGCCCTCGGCCAGGTGGCGCCCGACCATCACGTTGGTCACCGCCTGCAGCGCGCGCAGCGTCTCGCCGCGCCAGCCGATGAGGGCCCCGAGGTCGCGGCCGCTGATGTCGAGCGTGAGGGGCTCGGCGCCCTGCCGCACCGACACCTGGGCGCGCACGCCCATGTGCTTGAGCAAGCCTTCGACGAGCCCGCGGGCCACCTCAGCTTTGCCGTCGGCGGGCGCGGCGACCGCGGTTGGTGAGGGGGCGCTCTGATCGATGACCGTCACATCGACGACGGTCTCCTCGGGCGTCTCGCTCACGATCCTGACGTCGACGTTGCGGCGGCTCTCCTGCAGCTCGATGAGCGCCGCGTCGACCGCCTCGTCCAGGGTGCGGCCGCGGCCGATTGACGACTTCAATTCCGCTCACTCTCCTTGGGCTGGTTCTGTGCCCTGCTCTTCTGCTTTTTGGTTCTCGGGGGCAAGGCGGCCGTCCCGCCTTTCTGACCGTTGGCCGCGAACTTGCTCCCGGGCGGCGAAGGGGCGGGAGTGGCGACAGGCAACTTACCCCGGCCGAACAGGCTCCCCCAACCGACGACGAAACTTTGCTGAATGATACTGACGAGGTTGCCGACGAACCAGTAGAGCCCAAGTCCAGCGGGGACGTTGAGGGCGAAGAAGCCGATCATCAGCGGCGAGATCATCACCATCGTCCGCTGCATCTGCATCGTCTGCAGCTCCTGCTCCGTCGGGTTGGGCGGCGGAGGCATCTGCATCATCTTCGATTGCACGAAGGTCGTCAGCGCCGCCAGCAGCGGGAAGATGAGATACACCACCGTGGGGATGGCGAACCCGAAAACGGTGAACATCGGGACGTGCAGCGGATTGACGTTCAGGTTGGGCACGAAAAGAAAATGCGCCGGGGAGTGCGAGCTGTGCGAGAAGTTGGTGAAGACGTAGTAGAGAGCGATCAGCACCGGCATCTGCAGCACCATCGGCAGGCAGCCGACGAACTGATTGAGCGGGTTGATGCCGTGCTCCTGGTAGAGCTTCATCGTCTCGGTGTTGATCCGCTGCGCGTCCTTCTTGAACTTCTTGCGGATCTCCGCGACCTGGGGCGCGAGCTTGCGCTGCTCGACCATCGCGCGCCGTGACGTGACCAGCTGGAACTGGAGCAGCGGCGCCAGCAGAGCGCGGATGATCAGCGTGATCACGATGATCGCCACGCCGTAAGTGCCGATCCACGCGATGAGCGGCATTCCCTGGATGTGGACGTAGATGAAGTTGAGGAGCCAGGTGAGGCTGTCGAGGAAGATCGCCTCCCACAGGCTTTTGATCGGCTTGAGGATGTCGAACGGGCTGGCGAGGAACACGGTGGCGAGCATCACGGCACCGGATCGTAGCCGCCGGCCGCGAACGGGTGGCAGCGCGCGATGCGGGCGGCCCCCATCCAGCCTCCCCTCAGCCAGCCGTAGCGCTCGATCGCCTCGTACGTGTAGTGCGAGCACGACGGGTAGTAGCGGCAGGATGGCGGGAGGACGCGGGCGAGCGTCAGCTGATAACCCCGGATCAAGACGAGAAAAAGCTTCGTCATGGCGTGAACTTGGCGAGCCTGAGCGCAGCCAGCGAAGCCTCCGCCCGGAGGTCGGCGAACGAGAGCTCGAGCGCCCCTGGGCGGGCGATCAGGACCACGTCATATCGTATTCCCCCGCGGGCGGCCGACGAATCAGCGCCGAGCAGCTCCAGGCGGGCCACCTCGCGCAGCCGGCGGCGGGCCCGGTTGCGCTCGACCGAGGTCTTGATCGCCCTGCTCACCGTGACCCCGACCCGGCTCTCGGCCGCTGCGGAGGGGACGGCGAACCCGACCAGGGCGCGGCCGCTGTGGAAGCGCTTGCCGGAGATCGTCGACTGGAAGGCCGACCGGCTACGCAGCCGGGCCTCTCGTTTCGTGTCTAGGCCAGCCGCTCGCGGCCCTTGCGGCGGCGGTTGCGGAGCACACGCACGCCGCCACGCGTGCTCATCCGCTTCAGGAAGCCGTGGACGCGCCGGCGGTAGCGCTTCTTGGGTTGGTAGGTCCTTTTGATCGGGCCATAGTACCGGAGGCCGGAATCGCGGCACGTGATACCGCCGTTGTCATTTCATAGTCCGGCCTGCGTGCCTTGCGGTATCCACAGGGGGGTGTTATAGTCCCCGCCCGGAAGCAGCATCGCCACCGCGTCGAAGCAACGGTCCAGTACGAATCCCGGCAAACAGCTTAACGAATCGTTATAAGTAAGCAACATTTAGTCATACAGCACCGCTTCCATATTTCGGGATTGACCGGATAGCGGATTTCGGACAGGCCGGCGCCACCAGCCTGTGGAAATCCGGCCCGCTCTTTTCCACAGGGCACCAAGGAGGCGGAGCTCATGCTCGAAGAGCTTCGGTTGAATCCGCGGTCGCCGGCGGAGCGATCACGAGGTCGCCGCGCGGGCGATGGCGGCGAGGAGAAAGGCGGCCGGTTGCTCCCCACTTTGTCCACAGGATTTGCAAAAGGTTCGCGGACGCCATCCACAGCGGCGTCGGAGCCAATCCACAGCGGGTGGTCGGGGTGAAAAAGGAGGAGGTGGGTTGAACCAGGACCAGATCTGGTCGCAGGTGCAGGAGGAGCTGAGATTCCAGCTCGCCAAACGCACGTATGACATGTGGCTCAAGAACACGTCGGTGGTGTCGGCGGATGGCGGCACTTTCCGCATCGGCGTGCCGAGCAAGCTGGCCAAGGACTGGCTGGAGGACCGCTTCTCCGGCCTCATCCAGGAGACGCTGCAGGCGGTGACGGGATCGGAGGTGGACATCGATTTCGTCATCGCGCCGTCAGGTCACCGGCCCGCGCACCTCATGTTCGACGGCGACGACGGCCACCCCTCGGAGAACGGTCATGAGCACGGCGCTGACGCGGCGGCCGAGGCGACGGTTCCTCCCTCCGAGCTCAACGCCCGCTTTCGGTTCTCATCATTCGTCGTCGGCCACAACTCGCAGTTCGCCCACGCGGCGGCGAAGGCGGTGGCCGAAGCTCCGGGGGACAGCTACAACCCGCTCTTCCTGTATGGAGGCGTCGGCCTCGGCAAGACCCACCTCATGCACGCCATCGGCCACGAGGTGCACGACCGCTTCCCGCGCAAGCGCGTCGTCTACCTCACCTCGGAGCAGTTCACCAACGAGGTGATCAGCTCCATCGCCACCGCGCGCATGGGAGAGTTCCGCCACAAGTACCGCACAGTCGACGTGCTCCTCATCGACGACGTGCAGTTCCTCGCCGGCAAGGACCGCACCAAAGAAGAGTTCTTCCACACTTTCAACGCCCTGCATGAGATCAACAAGCAGATCGTGATCTCGTCCGACCGGCCCCCCAAGGAGATCCCCACGCTCGAGGACCGGCTGCGCTCGCGGTTCGAGTGGGGGCTGATCGCCGACATCCAGCCGCCCGACTTCGAGACCCGGCTGGCCATCCTCCACTCCAAGCTGGGCGACGGCGGAAGCCTCATCCACGAAGAGGTGCTGAGCTTCATCGCCCACAAGGTGCAGCGCAACATCCGCGAGCTCGAGGGCGCGCTGACCCGCGTCCAGGCCTTCGCCGCGGTCCATCAGCGCCAGGTCGACGAGGAGGAGGCGGCGCGCCTGCTCTCGGACATCATCCCCGCCGGCACGCGCAAGCCCATCAACGTGGAGCGCATCCAGACGCTGGTCGCCGACTACTACAACGTCACGCTCGAGGACATGAAGAGCAAGCGGCGCGACAAGCACATCGTCTTCCCGCGCCAGGTCGCGATGTTCCTGGTGCGCGAGGAGACTCCGTCGTCGCTGCCGGCCATCGGCAAGGCGTTCGGCGGGCGCGACCACACCACCGCGCTCCATTCCATCGAGAAGATCGCCAACGAGCTCAAAGAGGACGAGCGCCTGCGCTACGAGGTCCAGTCCATCCGCGAGAAGCTGTACGTCCAGTGAGCGGGACGGTGTCAACAGCTTTTGAGAACCGGCTTGGGATTCGCCCTGGATATACCGCCGGCGGTTATTTCTTACCCAGCGAATCGACAGCGTCAAGGGGGATTGGCGCCGATTCCCCAGAGCTTGTCCACGGCGGATTTCGATCTGTAAACGATCTGGACATCCACAGTCCGCACAGCGCTTACTGTTATCGGTTACGGATGATTTCTATCAAGAGCATCTCTTTCTACGGGGGACAACAGTCTTGAATGCCAAAGTTCTCGCAGCTCAGATGAAGGTCACATGTCGACCGGCCGTGCTGGGCCAGGCGTTGCAGGTCGTCTCACGCGCCATCTCCAGCCGGACGACGCTGCCCATCCTCAACAACATCCTCATCGAGACGACGTCGGACGGCCTGGCTCTGACCGCGACCAACCTGGAGATCGGCATCCGCAAGCTCGTCCCCGCGGAGATTGGAGCCGAGGGCTCGACCACGGCGCCTGCGCGCCTGCTGACCGATTTCGTCGGCACGCTGCCGGACGACGAGCTGGAGATGACGCTCGATCCCGCGACGCAGTCCTTGAACCTGCGCTGCGCAAGGTTTGACACCCACATCAAGTGCATCGAGGCCGAGGAGTTTCCGCCCGGGCCGAAGCCCGACGAGGGCGACCGGCTCGAGGTTGCGCTCGAGGACCTGGTGCGCGCGGTCGAGCAGACGCAGATGGCCGCCTCGACCGACGAGGCGCG
>JBKPCW010000075.1:0-4201 GCA_046727555.1 Candidatus Dormiibacterota bacterium
CCCGTCGCGATGGGCAGGGCCGGACCGCGACCGCGCTGCCGCCAGGCGGCGAAGACGGCGACCAGCACGACCACGGCCTCGACCGCGTAGACCTGCGGGCCCAGGCCTAGCGGCCCGGCGATCGCGTAGCGCCGCGTTGGCTCCCACTGCGACGCGAGCGAGAGCGCTTCGCGGTACCGCTGCAGCCCGTCCGGGCCGAGCAGGACCAGGGCCACCGCGACCATGACCGCGGTGGCGCCGAGCCAGGCCACGAAGACCTTGTTGTGCCCCGCGACCACGAGGCACAGCGGGACCAAGAGCGCCAGCTGCGGCTTCACGGCGACGGTGCTCAGGGCGATGCCGGCGAGGATCGGCCGCCGGCGATCCGCCAGCCACCACGCGACCGCCACGGCGGCGGCGACCAGCGCCACCGGCTGGCCCACCATGAGCCCGAACGCGGTCGGGAACAGCCCGACGAAGAGCGCGAGGTAGGCCCACCGGGTCAGGCCCTGCCCGGGCGCGAGCAGCCCCCACGCGAGCACCGCGGCGCCGACGATCAGCGCGGTCCACACGACGATGGCGGCGCGGAAAGGCAAACCCAGGAACGCGGTCCCGAGCCACGCGAGCGGCGGCGGGTTCAGGTAGGGCGACCAGTAGGCGCCGAGAGACTCCACCGCGACCTTCTGGGCCGCCAGGTCGTACAGGCGAGCGTAGCCGTCGCGCCACCCGACCAGCGCCGCGCCGTAGACGAGACGGAAGTCGTTGCGAACCAGGAACTGCGGGACGTACGTGACCGCCGCGGCGTACGCGTTGAACGCCGTCAGCAGGAGGCCGGTCCAGACCCCGGCGACGGCCCACAGGCGACGCCGCGAGCGGAAGAGCTCGAGCAAGGCGGACAAAAAATAAGGGCTGCACCTCACGGTGCAGCCCTCAGGTGGCTATTTAGTTGACTTCCCGGTAGTCCGCGTCGACGACTTCCTCTTCCTTTTCCTTCTTCTGCTCGCCGGCCGGCTCGCCATCACTCGGGGCACCAGCCCCGGTGGCGCCGCCCTGCTGGTAGATGTGCTGGCCGATCTTCTGCAGCGCTTCGTTGAAATCGTCCATCTTCCGCTGCAGGTCCCTTGTGTCCGAGCCCTTGGCCGCGGACTTCAGCGCCTCGAGCTTGGTGTTGACCTCGCTCTTGACGTCGTCGGGGATCCTGGACTCGTTGTCCTTGATGATCTTCTCGGCCTGGTGGATCATGTGGTCCGCCTGGTTGCGGAGCTCCACCTCTTCGCGCTTGGCGCGGTCCTCGGCGGCGTGCTCTGTCGCCTCCTTGACCAGGCGGTCGACCTCGTCCTTGTTCAGGGTCGAGGACGCGGTGATGGTCACGGACTGCTCGCGGCCGGTGCCCTTGTCCTGCGCCTTGACGTTGAGGATGCCGTTGGCGTCGAGGTCGAACGTGACCTCGATCTGCGGCATGCCCCGCGGCGCGGGTGGGATGCCGTCCAGGTGGAAGCGGCCCAGCGTCCGGTTGTCGCGCGCCATGTCGCGCTCGCCCTGCAGGACGTGGACCTCGACCGAGGTCTGGTTGTCGGCGGCGGTCGAGAAGACCTGCGAGCGAGAGGTCGGGATGGTGGTGTTGCGGTCGATGAGCCTGGTGTTGATCCCGCCGAACGTCTCGACGCCGAGCGAAAGCGGCGTCACGTCGAGCAGCAGGATGTCCTTGACCTCGCCCTTGAGCACGCCCGCCTGGATCGCCGCGCCGACGGCGACGACCTCGTCGGGGTTGACGCCCTTGTGCGGCTCCTTGCCGCCGAGCAGGTCCTTGACCAGCTGCTGGATGACCGGCATGCGCGTCGCGCCACCGACCAGCACGACCTCGTTGATCTGCTGCGGCGTCAGGTTGGCGTCCTTGAGCGCGGACAGGAACGGTGCCCGGCAGCGCTCGGTCAGGTCGGCCGTCAGCGATTCGAACTTCGCCCGGGTGAGCGTCATCTCGAGGTGCTTGGGACCGGTCTGGTCCGCCGTGATGAACGGCAGGTTGATGGTGGTCTCGAGGCGGCTCGAAAGCTCGATCTTGGCCCGCTCCGCGGCCTCGGTGAGGCGCTGCAGGGCCTGGCGGTCGGCCTTCAGGTCGATGCCGTTCTGCTTTTTGAACTCATCGGCCAGCCAGTCCACGATCCGGCGGTCGTAGTCGTCGCCGCCGAGGTGGGTGTCGCCGTTCGTGGCCTTGACCTCGAAGACGCCGTCGCCGACGTCGAGCACGGAGACGTCGAAGGTGCCGCCGCCGAGGTCGAAGACCAGGATGGTCTCGTTGGCCTTCTTCTCCAGGCCGTAGGCCAGGGAGGCGGCGGTCGGCTCGTTGATGATGCGAAGCACGTTGAGACCCGCGATCTGGCCGGCGTTCTTGGTCGCCTGCCGCTGCGAGTCGTTGAAGTAGGCGGGCACCGTGATCACGGCCTCGGTGACCTTCTCGCCCAGGTAGGCTTCGGCGTCGGCCTTCAGCTTCTGCAGGATCATGGCCGAGATCTCCTCCGGCGTGAACTCCTTGTTCATCGCGGGGACGAAGACCACGGCGCGGTCGTCCTTGCCGGGCTTGACCTGGTACGGCACGATCTTGCGCTCGGAGTCCACCTCGGAGAACTTGCGGCCCATGAACCGCTTGATCGAGTAGACGGTGTTCTCGGGGTTGACGGCCGCCTGGCGGCGCGCCAGCGTGCCCACCAGGCGCTCACCGGACTTGGTGAAGGCGACGACGGAGGGCGTGGTGCGCGAACCTTCGGAGTTGGGGATGACGACAGGCTCGCCGCCTTCCATGACGGCGATGACCGAGTTGGTCGTCCCCAGATCGATGCCTACGGTTTTTGGCATAAGTCAGCTGTCCTCCAGGTGGGTTGGTTTGGATTCGAAATGAATACGTCTGATCTCATTCCCCGCACGCCGGGAGGCAAAACCAGGCGCGCCCTAGTCTTTTAGCGATGGCCATCTACGAGCTCGACCCCGTCGACCTGATCGCGGTCGCGGCCGTCGGCGATCCTGGCCAGCGCCGGTTCTTCCTCCTCGCCTCGGGCTCCGGCCACACCCTGACGCTTGGTTGCGAGAAGTCGCAGGTCCAGGCCCTGGTCCTCCGCCTCCACCAGATGCTCGAGGCGCAGCAGATCGAGGCGCCGGACGAAGCGTCGGGGGCGGCTCCCGCCTCGCCCGAGCCCGGCGACCCCTCGTGGCAGATCGGCGAGATGGGCCTCGGCTACCACGAAGCCCGGCGGATGTTCGTCCTGGTGGCCAGCGAGGCCGCGGCCGGCGAGGAGGGCGGCGAAGCCCAGGCCACGGCGGACTCGCCGAGCGTCCGCTTCTGGCTCAGTCACGACCAGGCGATCGCGTTCTCCCGCCAGGCCCAGGCCGTGCTCTCCGCCGGCCGGCCGCTGTGCCCGCGCTGCGGGCTGCCCATGGACCCGAGCGGCCACCCTTGCCCGGTCATGAACGGTGCCCGGCCCATCTTCTGAGAAGACCGAGCGACAGCTCCGCGAGCTGCCGGACTTCAAGCTCCTCGGCCTGCTGCACGGGGCTTCGAACTACACCTTCCTGGCCGAGCTCGGTGAGCCCCGAGTGCGAGCGGTGTACAAGCCGGCGCGCGGGGAGTCGCCCTTGTGGGACTTCGCGGCCGGCACGCTCTACCGGCGTGAGGTCGCGGCCTACGAGCTGAGCAAGGTGCTGGGCTGGCCACACATTCCGCCGACGGTCGTGAGACGCAAGGCGCCCCACGGCGTGGGCGCGGTGCAGCTGTTCATCGACGCCGACGGGCGCCACTTTCTCGGCGAGAGCCACAGGCGGACCGACACGTGGCTCAGGGTCGCGCTGTTCGACGTCATCACGAACAATGCCGACCGCAAGTCCGGCCACTGCCTGTTCGACGAGAGCGACAAGGTCTGGGTCATCGACCACGGGCTGACCTTTCACGTCGACCAGAAGCTGCGCACCGTGATCTGGGACTTTGCCGGCAGGCCGCTACCGCCCGCCCTGTGCGGCGACGTCGAGCGCGCTCTCGGCGAGCTCGAGCACGGCCGCTTCGGCAATACGATGCAGAAGCTGATCAGCCCCGACGAGATCGAGATGCTCGGACGGCGTCTACGGGGAGTGCACGACTCCAGGTGGCGGTTCCCGGAACCGTCCTCGGCGTGGTCGATCCCGGGGCCCCCGGTGTAACCAAACCGACTCTGGTATCGTTCCGGCGCTTCATGCG
>JBKPCW010000076.1:0-15946 GCA_046727555.1 Candidatus Dormiibacterota bacterium
GCCACGAGCTCGATCGGCCCTTCGCGCAGCCGGGCGGTGATGACGTCGAGCTTCTCCTGCAGCGTCCAGGTGCGGCCGTGGACGACCACCGGGCGCGGCGGGATGCGGGCCAGCACGCGGTTGAACGCCTCGACCAGGAAGTCGACGTCGAGCGGCTGCTCCTGGCCGCCGGCCTCGACCGGTCGCGCGGGAGGCGGAAACGAGAACGTCTCCTGGGTCGCGCGCTCGAGAAGCTCGCCCGCTACCTCCTTGTAAGCGCGGTACTCGTCGAGCCGCCGGCGCACCTCCTCCTCCCAACCGAGCAGCTCCGTCTCCTCCTCGGTCGGCGTCTCGTCGGGGAGAAGCCGGATCGACTTCAACAGCAGAAGTCGGGCAGCCATCCAGAGAAACTCGGCCATCTCCTGCGGGTCGGGGATTTCGCGCGCGGCGACCTCGGCCAGGTAGGCGTCGGTGACCTTCGCCAGGGAGACCTTGAAGATGTCGACCTCCTCGCGCTCGACCAGGGCGAGAAGCAGTTCCAGGGGCCCTTCGAACACCGGGGTGGTGACCGGGAGGCGGCTCGGCGCCGTTTCCATCAGCCGGGAAGCCTACCTGAGTGGGCTTCTTCGAGCAGCTCATGACCCCGCGCCACCGCCTTCTGGGTGACGCCGCCGCTCATCATCCGCGCCAGCTCTTTCGCCTTCTCTTCGTCTCCGGTCAGCTCGCGCACGGTGACGACGTTGCGGCCGTCCCGGTCCGGCGTCTTCATCACGAGCAGGTGATGGTCGGCGAACGACGCGATCTGGGCCAGGTGGGTGACCACCAGGACCTGGTGGTGCGCGCCGAGCGCCTTGAGCCGGAGACCAACCTGGACCGCGGCCTCGCCCCCGATCCCCGCGTCGACCTCGTCGAACACCATGGTCGGAAGCCGGTCAGCGGCGGCCGCGACGGTCTTGATCGCCAGCATCACTCGCGCGAGCTCTCCGCCGGAGGCGACCCTCGCCAGGGCCGCGATGGGTTCTCCGGGGTTGGCGGAGAACATCATCTCGGCACCCTCCGCGCCCGCCGGCCCGAGCTCGGCGGCCGGCCGCAGGGCGACTTCGAAGCGCGCACCTTCGAGGCGCAAACCCTGAAGCTCGTGCGTGATCGCCTTCTCCATCCGGCGCGCCGCGGCGGTGCGTGCCGCGGTCAGCTTCGCCGCCACGGCTTCGAGCTCGGCGCGCCTTCTCCCCTCCTCCACCCGCGCCGCGGCGAGGGCGCCTTCCAGGTCCTCTGTGGCGCCCAGCTGCAGCTCCAGCCGCTGCCGCTCCTGGATCGCGGACTCGATCGATCCGCCGTGCTTGCGCTTGATCGCCTCGAGCTCCGCCAGCCGGGATTCGACCGCCTCGAGCCGCCGCGGATCGGAGTCCAGCAGCTCGACGTAATGCCGAACCTCCACCGCGACGTCAGAGGTCTCCTCGGCGAGCGACTCCAGCCGCGAGGCGGGATCACCGAGTCGTGGGTCCAGCGCCGCGGCGGCGCGCATCGCCGCGGCGGCGCGAGCGATCCCGTCCTCACGCAGCGAGTCGACCGTCTGCTGGCCCAGCTCACCGAGCCGGGACGCGTGGCGGATGGCGACGCGCTCCGATGCGAGCTCCTGGTCCTCGCCCGGCCGTGGGTCGGCCTTGCGCAGCTCCTCGAGCTGCCAGCGGAGATATTCCTGCTCGCGTTGTCCACGCGAGCGCATCTGCTCCAGGTCGCGGAGGGCGTCCTTCGCCTTCATCCACGCCCCGTGGGCGCTCGCCACCACCGCCCTCGCGTCGAGTGCGCCCGCGTAGGCGTCGAGCAGCTCGGTCTGGGTGTCGGTGTCGAGCAGCGCGTGGTGCTCATGCTGGCCGTGGATCGCGATCAGCCTTGCGGCGAGCTCCTTGAGCTGTCCGGGAGTCGAGGCCCGCCCGTCGACGCGCGCGGTCGACCGTTTGCCGACCTCGCGCTGCAGGACGACGCCGTCGAACACTGCTTCGACTGTGGCGCGTTCGGCCCCGTGCCGCACCTGGTCCCCGCCGCCTCGCGCGCCGAGCGCCAGGCTCAGCGCGTCGATGAGAAGCGACTTGCCGCTGCCGGTCTCACCCGTCAGGAGGTTGAGCCCGGGGCCGAAACGCGCGGTCGCCTCCGCGACCAGCGCCAGGTCGCGGACCTTCAGCTCCTTCAGCAACGGCCTACTTCTTCGGGACCAGAGGCCGACCCCAGCCCAGCTTGTCGCCGAGGCGCCGGTAGAAGAGCTCCGGCGGGCTGAACCGGACGACCTTGAGCAGGCGATCGTAGGCGCCGCAGCGAATCATCTCGCCCGCGGCCACCGACGTGCCCTCGTGCGCCCCGTCGACGTACATCTCAGCCGGTCCACGGACGACCCGCAGCGTCACGTCCTGGCCCGGCGCGAAAACGATGGGCCGCACCGTGAGGGCGAACGGGTTCATCGGCACGAGGATGAGATCGCGCAGCGTCGGCTCGAGGATCGGTCCACCGCTCGCCAGCGCGTATGCCGTGGAACCGGTCGCGGTGGCGATGATCGCGCCGTCGGCGTCGATGACGCCCACCGCCTGGCCGTCCACGTCGATCTCCAGCCGGAGCAGGCGAGCCTCGCCGGTATGGTCGACCACCACCTCGTTGAGGCCTATCAACCGGTCGCGCACCTTGTCCCCGGAGGACAGGGTGACCTGGAGCATCATGCGTTCCTCGACGCGATAGTCACCGTGCAGGAATCGCTTGAGCCCGTCCTCCAGCTCGTCGGCCTCGAGCTCCGTCAGAAAGCCGAGGCGGCCGAGATTCACGCCCAGGATGGGGATGGCCTGCGGAGCCGCCAGGCGGGCCCCGGCCAGGAAGGTGCCATCGCCGCCCAGCGTCAGCACCAGGTCCGCGCCGTGGGGGTCCGCGGGCATGTCGCGGTGCATCTCCGTGGCCTGTACGCCCAGGTGCTCCAGCTTCTGGACGGCATGCTCGACCGCCGACTCGTCGGCGCCGGGCGCGTGGACCACGTAGGCCCTCACGACAGCATCGGCCTCAGGTGCACGAAGATCTCGCGGTTGCCCTCGGCGCCCGCGACTTCCGAAGGCGCCTCGGCAAGGACTCTGAACCCGTTGGCCTCGCACCAGCGGCGAAAGCGCGCGAGCGCCGACTCGATGGCGCCCGGGTTGCGCACGATCCCGCCCTTCCCCACCTCGGAGCGCCCGACCTCGAACTGCGGCTTGAACAGCGCGACCACCTCGGCGCCGGGCGCGGCGCGGCGGATCGCCGGCAGCACCTTCTCGAGGCTGATGAACGACACGTCGACGACCACCAGGCCCGGCGGTTCGGGAAACGAGTCCAGGTCGCGCGCATTCGTGCGCTCGATCACCACCACCCGCGGATCCTGACGCAGGCGCCAGTGGAGCAGGCCCCGCCCGACGTCGACGGCGTAGACCCTGGCCGCGCCCCGTCGGAGCAGCACGTCCGTGAACCCGCCTGTGGAGGCGCCGATGTCGGCGCACACGCGTCCGGCGGGGTCCACGCCGAATTGCTCGAGCGCCGGGCCGAGCTTGAGCGCGCCGCGGCTCGCGAACCCTGGCTCGGCGTCGACCGCGACCTGCGCGTCGTCGCTGACAGCGCGGTCGGGCCGGCGCACGGTCTCGCCGCCGACGCGGACCTTGCCGGCCAGGATCAACGCCTGCGCCCGCTCGCGCGACTCGACCAGGCCGCTCTTCGCCAAGAGCACGTCGAGCCTCAGAGGATCAATCCCACGGCCAGGCCGATGAGCGCACCTACCAGGACCTCCATCGGAGTGTGCCCGAGCAGCTCGCGGAGTCGCGCCTCCTGGACGCCGCGCATGTGCACCAGGTCCTCGACCAGCCGGTTCAGGACCTCGGCCTGTCGTCCGGCGGAACGCCGCAGCCCGGCGGCGTCGTACATCACCACGAACGTGAAGATAAGCGCGATCGCGAACGCGGCGGAACCCACGCCGGCATATTTACCGACGGCGGCGGTCAGCCCCATGACGATCGCTGTGTGGCTGCTCGGCATGCCGCCGGTCTCGGCCAGGACGCGGAGGTTGAGGCGGCGCTGGCGGACAGAGGTCAGCGTCACCTTTGCCGCCTGCGCGATTGCCCAGGCGACGATCGGCGCGAGCAGGAATCTCACTCGGACAACAATTGTGCGGTCTCGTCCGCGCGCGCCTGGAGCTCCGCCAGCCGCGACCTTGCGTCGGCGAGCAGCCGCGAGGCCTGCTGGTGGGCCGCCACGAGCTCCTCGAGCGGGGCGGTCCCGTCCGCGAGCACCGCGATCGTCTTCTCGAGGTCGGCGATGACGTCGTCGAAGCGGCGCTCGGTCACGTCGCGGTCGCGGCCACCCGGCCGAGGACGCCGTTCACGAAACGCCCGGCATCATCTCCGGAGAAGGTCTTCGCGAGCTCGATGGATTCGTTGATCGCGGCTTTGGTCGGCACCTTGCGGTCGACCGCGATCTCGTACACCGCGATGCGGAGGATGATGCGGTCCACCTTCGCCATCTGCTCGAGGCGCCAGTGCTCGGAGGTCTCGCTCAGGATCTGGTCGAGGCGCTCCCGGTTCGTGATCACCCCCTGGACGAGGTGGCGCGCGAAGTTCGTGACGTCCTCGGGCGCCGCGTTCTCGGAGGCGTGGTAGCGCAGAACCTCCTCGGAGTCGTCGTCGGTGCCCTCGAGCTGGAACAGGACCTTGAGCGCGAGCTCCCGCGCCTGGTGTCGCTTACCGGGCAATGCCGCTACGAGGCGAAGGCGACGCTCGAGACGAAGACGTTCACCTCGCCGACCTCCAGGCCGAGCATCCGCTCGGTCGCCTCGACCACGTTGGCCTGCACCGCCGCGGCGGCGTCGGCGAGCTTCGCCTCCGAGCTCACGGTGATGAAGACCTCGAGGTGGATCGAACGGTCACCCTCGATGTGCACGCGCACGCCGCGGTGCGCGGCCTGGCGCCGCATCCAGTCGCCGAAGTGGCGCGCGGCGGCCTCGTCCATGCCGTCGACGCCTTCGACCTCGCACGCGGCCAGCGCGGCGATGCTCGCGATCACCTCGTTGGCCACACGGACCGCCCCCAACGAGCCGTTTTCAGCCATAACCCATCTACCTTACGCGCGTTCCACGTAGCTTTGGTCGCGCGTGTCGACCCGGATCACATCGCCCGAGTGGATGAACAGCGGGACCTGGATCGTCGCCCCCGTCTCGAGCTTCGCCGGCTTGGTCGCGCCCGACACGGTGTCGCCCTTGAATCCCGGGTCGGTGGACACGACCTTCAAATCGACGTTGATCGGAAGCTCGACGCCGATCAGGCGATCCTGGTAGCGCTGCAGGAAGACCGTGCTGCCCTCCTTCAACATCGGGAGGACGTTCTCCAGCATGTCCTCGTCGACCGCGACCTGGTCGTACGTCTTCGTGTCCATGAAGTAGTGGTGGGTGCCGTCCGAGTAGAGGTAGGTCGCCTCTGCGCTGTCGATGCGGACGGCGCGGTACTTGTCGCCGCTGCGGAAGCTCTGCTCGAAGATCGAGCCGGTGAGGACGTTGCGCAGCTTCGCCTTGATCACCGCGCCGGCACGCGCGAGCTTGATGTGCTCGACGCTGACGATGGACAGCAGCTGGCCGTCCATCTCGAACATCGTCCCGTTGCGGAAGTCGCTGCTGGAAATCATCTATGCGCCGCCAGGAACTCCAGTGCCAGCTCGTAACCGGTGAATCCGAGGCCGGTGATCACGCCCTTCGCGGCGCGCGCGGTCACGCTGCGGGAGCGGAACTCCTCGCGCGCGTGGATGTTCGAGAGGTGCACCTCCACGACCGGGAGCGCGAGCGCCTGCAGGCAATCGTAGATGGCGAGCGAGTAGTGCGACAGCGCGCCGGGGTTGATGACGATGCCGGCCGCGCCCGGACCGTGCTGCTGGAGGAAATCGATGATCGCGCCCTCGTCGTTGCTCTGGAAGAGCGTGACCTCGAGGCCGAGCGCCTTCGCCTTCGCCTCGACCGTGCGGTTCAGGTCGTCGAGGGAACGTGTGCCGTAGATCTCCGGCTCGCGCTTGCCGAGCAGGTTCAGGTTCGGCCCGTTGACGACGACGACGCGTGTGGTCACGCGAGCGACCTCGTCACCACCCGCCGCACGAGCGCGCCAGGCACGGCGTGGCCAATCTCCGCGTGCCCGATGCGGCGCGGCATGACCCAGGCGACCTTGCCCCGTCGCGCCTTCTTGTCGAGCGCGATGGCGGCCAGCACGCGCTTGGGGTCGGCGCGCGGCGCGCGGTCGGGAAGGCCGAACGCCTCGAGGAGGGCGTCCTGCGACTCGACCACGCGCCTGCTGCACAGCTCCATCGCCACCGCGATCTCGGCCGCCACGCGCATCCCGAACGCCACCGCGCGGCCGTGGCTGACCCGGAACCCGCTCGCCGCCTCGAGCGCGTGGCCGGCGGTGTGGCCGTAGTTCAGGATCGCGCGCGGGCCGCGGTCGCGCTCGTCTTTGGCCACGACCAGCGCTTTGGCCGCAACGCAGCGGAACACGACGCGCTGGAGCATCGCCAGGTCGCGGTCGTCGATGAGCCGTGGCGCGTTGCGCTGCAGCAGGTCGAAGAGCCCGCGGTCCATGGCGACGGCGTACTTTACAACCTCGGCGAACGCGTCCCGGTAGCTCGGCGGCGGCAGGGTCGCGATGGCGGCGAGGTCGGAGATCACCGCCGACGGCTGCCAGAAGGCTCCGATCGCGTTCTTCGAGCGGCGGCCGTTGACGCCGGTCTTGCCGCCGATGCTCGAGTCGACCATGGCCAGGAGCGTCGTCGGCACGGCCACGAGCCGCACGCCTCGCTGCCAGATCGCCGCGGCGAGGCCTGCCAGATCGCCGACCGTGCCCCCTCCCACCGCGATCACGATTCCGCCGCGGTCGATCTGCTGCCGCTCCAGGAAACCCAGCACGTCCTGCAGGTGAGCCATCGTCTTGGCTCGCTCGCCCGCCGGGACGGCGTGGATGGTCGTCTTCAGCCCGGCGCGCTTGATCGCCTTGGCGACACGGCCCGCCCACGGGCGCACGTTGGTGTCGGTGATGATCGCCGCGCCGGTCGGGTCGAGCCGCGTGATCACGTTGCGCAGCTCGCGCTGGACGTTGGTCCCGATCACGACCGGGTAGCCGCCGGCCGACGAGTCGAGGATCAGGCGGACCAAAGGTTCAGCACATCGGCGGCCACGGCCCCCGGGTCGCGGCCGGCATCGACGCGGTGCTCGGCCTCCTCGTAGCGTGGACGGCGGGCCTCGAAGAGCTCCTCCACCTCCTCCTTCGAGCGCCGAGCGATCAGCGGCCGTCCCGGCTGGTGGCCAACCCTGGCCCACAGGTCCTCGAAAGGCGCCTCCAGGTAGACCGTCACCGAGCGGCTCTTGATCAAAGCCCAGTTATCGTCGTCGATCACGACCCCGCCGCCCAGCGCCACCACCGTGTCCGGTCGCAGCGCCACGGGCAGCAGCTCCTTCTCCAGGGCGCGAAATCTCGCCTCGTCGTGGGTGGCGAAGATGTCGGCCACCGGCATGCCCGCTCGGTCCTCGACCATCAGGTCGAGGTCGGCGAAGCCGGCGTGGGCCCGTTCGGCCACCAGGGCGCCAACCAGCGTCTTGCCCGAGCCCATGAAGCCGAGCAGGGCGAGCGGCCGGCGCGGAAGCTCAGACGCCGGAGGGATTCGCCGGCACAGGAGTCTGCGCCGAGACCGGCCCGCCGCGTCGCTTCTCCGACTGGACGAACACGTGGTCGCGGAACTCGCCCGGTTTCGGCAGGTGGTCGAGGACCTCCGCGCCCTGCGCGCCCGCGGCGTCCACCTCGACCCGCCCGTAGCCGACCATGCGGCCGAAGAGCGACTGCCGCGTGGTGCAGTCCTGGACGCGGTCGATGGGGATGATCTTCTCCTGGCGGCTGAAGACGCCGGCTTCGATCGTGATCCGCTGGTCGGTCAGCGTGTACAGGATCGAGCGCCAGCGGATCCACACGACGATGAACCAGAGGATCGCAAGCGCCACCACGCCGAGCGTCAGCAACGTCCTGAGCTTGGGCACGTAGAAGTTGTCGGGGTTCAAGACGCTGAAGTCGGCGACGAGGACGACCAAAAACAGAACCGCAGGCACGACCAGGCTCTTGACGAGCGTGATCCAGTGCGGGTGGTTCTTGAGGACGAGATTCTCGCCGGGGAGGAGCTTGCTCATGGGCCGGTATTGTCCCCTACTTGAGCGGGTCCAGCAGCATGATCAGCGCCCCGACCGCGAGGTAGGGACCGTACGCCATCGTGCCCTTCAACGAACGGTTGCGCACCGCAAAGACGATCACCCCGATCACCGCCACCACGGCGCCGTAAAACAGCGCGGTGAACGTATAGGGCCAGCCGAGCAGAAGCCCCATGAAGAAGGCGAGCTTGACGTCACCGAAGCCGAGCGCCTCCGCTTTGAAGAGCGAAGAGCCGGCCAGGGCGAGCAAGAGGAAGATCAGGCCCGCGACCACGGCCATCGCCGGCCCTGCCCACCATGGCTGCTGCCACAGGCCCAGGCGGCTGCTGAGCAGCGGCGACAGGTCGACGAGCAGCGCCAGCGCCATGGCCGGGAAGATCACGCGGTCGAGGATCAGGCGGTGCTCGAAGTCGAAGAAGACGACCTGGACCAGGACCAGGACGAAGATGCTGCGCACGATCAGCAGCGGAAACGGCGAGATCGCGAGCGCGAAGATCGCGAACAGCACGGCGGAGACGATCGGCGGTCCGTACACCTGCCAGCGCTTGCCGCCGGCCTCGAGGCCTTCGAGGCGCGTGAGCTTCACCGAGCCCCAGCGCACCAGCCAGCCGCCCGCCGCGCCGACGACCGCCCACAGGGCCGCGACCACGTAGGGATTCACGGCTGCAGAGTGTCTCTCATGACTGCGATGGGCGCGCTCTTACCTGTCCAGAGCTCGAAAGCCGCGGCGCCCTGCTCGAGCAGGATCTCCCAGCCGTCGGCGACCCGCAGGCCGAGGGACCGCGCCTTGCGCACGAGCGGGGTGCCGCCGGTCACGTACACGAGGTCGATCACCGCGCCCTCTTTCGGCAGCGCCGCCGGGCGTAGCGGCATCTCTTCGCGACGCCCGATCGGGGTCGCGTTGACCAGCACGTCGGCCGCGCGGGTCAGGCCGACGACGCCGGGGTCGTGCCACCCGATGGTCCGGCCTGGCATGTCCGCGTCCTCCGGGTGGCGCGTGACGAAGGTCAGGTGCGCACCCTCGAGCGCCTGCGCCGTCGCGCGTGCCGCCCCTCCGGCGCCGAGGATCACGGCCCGGGCCCCGCGCGTGGTGAGGCCGAGGCGCCCGGCGGCGCGGCGGATGGCCTCAATGTCGGTGTTGTGGCCTGCGAGGCGGCTGCCGTCATGGACGATCGTGTTCACGGAGCGGGCGCGAAAGGCCGCGTCGTCGACGGCGTCGAGGTGCTCCATCACAGCCTGCTTGTGCGGGATGGTCACGTTGGCTCCCCGCACGTTTTCGTCCCTCAGGCGATGGACCGCGCCGGCCAGCGCGGCGGGCGGGACCTCGAGGAGCTCATACATCCAGTCCATGCCCAGGGCGCGGAACGCCGCGTTGTGCATCGCGGGGCTGCTCGAGTAGGAGATCTCGTGCCCGAGCAGAAAGACCTGGTTCAGCTGCCGCTCACGCCGTACTTCTGCTTGTCAGCCTCGAACTGCGCCTCGGTCGTCTCGAAGTGCGTCGTCCCCTGCTTGTCCGTGAAGTAGAACAGGTAATCCGTGGAGGGCGGATTGATGCACGCGAGCAGCGCCGCCTTGCCGGGGTTGCTGATCGGCCCGGGCGGAAGGCCCGTGTGAGTGCGGGTGTTGTACGGCGAGTTGAGCTTCAGCTCCTCGGCGGTGGGCTCCGGCGTGAGCCGCCCCAGCGCGTAGAGCAGGGTCGCGTCGACGCCAAGCGCGATGTGCTGGCGAAGGCGGTTGTAGTAGACGCTGCAGACGTTGCCGCGGTCGGTCGCGGTCTTGTTGTTGGCCTCGCGGTCGACCATCGAGGCGAGGATCACGATCGTGCGGATGTCCTCGGCCGGCCGCGCCGCGGTCGCCTGGCCGATCTGGGAACGCCAGTCGGGTGAGAAGACCGCGTTGAACTGGTCGAGCTGCGCCTGCACGAGCCCGGCCGCCCCGACCTTCGGATCGACCAGGTAGGTGTCCGGGAAGAGGTATCCCTCGTAGGGAAAGTCCGCGCTGGCGCCCTGGTCGGGCAGGAACGGGTACTTCGGCTTCAGGCCCGGGTCCTTCGCCGCGTTGAGGTACGCGGCGCCGGTGAGGGGCGACAGCTTCTTGTCGTCGACCAGCTTGGCCTGGTACCAGAGCGGGAAGCCCTCGGGGAACGTGATGGTCTTCTCCTCGGGCTTGCCGTGCTGAAGCGCGTTGACGATCTGGCTGAGCGACATGTTCTGGTCGAGGATGAAGGCGCCGGCCTGGAACTTCGGGCCGGCGTCGGTCAGCCGCGTGTAGAGGTCGAACGCGATCGTGCTCCGAATCAGCCTGAGGTCGTAGAGGTCGCTGCCGATCTGCGACGGCGTCTCGCCGGGATCGACGTGGAACGTCACCGGATGGCTCGTCGTCGAGACGGGCGTGTTGACGTTGAAGTTCCACCAGTCGAAGGCCCGCGCCGTCCCGAAGCCGAGCAGGGCGAGGATCACGACGATCGAGATGAGCCGCCTCATTCGACTCGGTCCTCCTCCAGGGCCTTCATCACGCGGCCGAACTCCTCGCCGTCCACGGTCTCGAGGCCATCTTCAGACTCGCGCAGCAGCATCACTCGCTCCGGATCATCCACGTCTTCGACCAGGTAGTAGGCCTCACCATCGAGGTCGAACGCGTCGTGGAGCGAGAACCGGCGCTCGAGGCCCGACTCGTCGACCAGGGTGACCTCTTCGCGGTCGGTCAACGCTTGCTGTCCAGGTGGGATTGGAGAAGGATCGCCGCCGCCACGCGGTCTATGGTGGCGCGTCGCTTGTCGCGGCGCATCCCGGTCTCCAGCAGCGCCTTCTCCGCCGCGGCGGTCGTCAGCCGCTCGTCGACCAGCACCACCGGGAGACGCGAGGCGCGGCGAATCTCGGCGGCCAGCTCGCGCGCGGCCTTCGCCTCGGGTCCGAGGCTGCCGTCGAGGCGCCGCGGCAGGCCGACGACGATCGAGCCGGCCTCTTGCCTCTTCGCCACCTCGACGAGGCGCTCGGCGAGGCTCTCCACCGGCTCGGCGGGGATTGTGGCCAGGGGTTGCGCGATCGTGCCTGTCGGGTCGCTGACGGCAAGCCCGACCCGCTTCGCGCCGGGGTCGACCGCCAGCACGCGCACTACGGGGAGGACGGCGGCTTCGGACTCGACTGGCCCTGCGACGCGGCCTCGGCCGAGGGGGCGTTCGACTCCACGACGTAGTGGAGCTCGATGCGCCGGTCGAGCAGCGGCATCAGCGGCAGCGCCATCGGCTGCTCCTTGATGGCCACCGAGCGTATCGGCAGCGTGCCCAGGTAGAACCGCGCCTGCTGTACGGGCCGGCCCACGATCTGGGCGCGGATCTTGGCCTCGTCGAGCTTCGGCGCGACATACGCCGACGCAGAGCCGACGAAGACCAGGTAGCCGCCCCTGGCCGCGCTCAGCAGCCTGTACTGGACCTGGATCGGGCTCTCGGTCAGCAGCTGCTGGTTGTTGGGCACCATCTGGGCCAGGTGCGCCTTGTACGCCGCCACGACGTCGGCGTCGGTATAGAAGTCGCCCTCGCCGCTCACCGTCATCGTGCCGGTGAAGCTCGGCACCTTGTCGTTGGGCTGGTGGTCGGTCGTGAACTGCGGCGCGCCGAAGATCACGGTCTCGCTCAGCTTCTCGCCCTGCTGGACTCCCGCCGCCAGCTGCTGCGCGATCGCCTGGTGCAGCTCCTGCTCGAGCTGGGCGCGCGCGGCGTCGAAGTCGGACTCCGTCATCTGCGGCGTCGAGGAAGGATCGGTGCCGTTGTACGTCGCCTTCTCGTTGATGACGCTGAGCCGCTGGTCGAACTGGCTGCCCTCGATCACCGTGATCGTGTGGTCACCGACGTTGCCGGCCGACCCAGGCTGCACGGCGATCACGCTGGCCTGCGCGGTGCCTTTCCAGGGCACGATGAGAGTCTTCGACGTCTGGGCGAACTCCAGCTGGTTGGTGTTCAGCAAGCGCTGGCCGTAGCTGATTTGAATCCCGGGCGAGCCATATCCGAACTGCCCCGGCTTCGGCGCCGCGAAATCGTTCGTGTACGTGACGACCCCGATTGCCGGCGCGAGGGGGACGTTGATCGAGCCCGTGACTTTGAAACCCTGCGAGTTCGACTTCGAGACCGAGATGCTCCGCACCTTGATGGGAGGCTTTCCGGGCTGGGCCTGGATCTCGTGGTCCTTCAACGTGAACGGCTGCGCCTGGGCGACGAGCGTGACCGACGCCGAGGGCACGAAGACGGCCGCGGCGAAGATGCCGACCACGATCAGCGTCACCGCCGTCATGTACAGGAGGAACCGGCCCGGCCGCAGCTCGGTCGCTGTCTTGGTGATGAGCTTGCGCGGCGCGCCGACCCCGACGTGCGTGGTGGGCGCGGCCTGCCTGCGCTGCCACCATCGACGCACTGGCGGCGCCGGCTCCGCCTCCGACGCGATGCCTTCGCCCTCCGGTCCCACGGCGCCGAACACCGGGAAACCGGACTCCGAGGCCATCTTCTGCACGGCCGGGTCGTCGCAGACGACCGTCACGCGCTTGCCGAGGCGGGCGGCGTAGTTGCGCAGCAGCTGGAAGTTGAAGCGGCTCTGCCCGATGCGCGAGCGCATCGGCAGGACGAGCATCGTGTCCTCGCCGTGGTAGCGGCGAAGCCGCTCGACGAGCTCCGGGATCTCCTCCTCGGTTTCGACGTAGATCTGGTTCATTGCCATGGTGTGGGCGGGTCTCCTGTGAGTCTGGTCAAACCTTTATAGCGCTTAGGACCCGTCTCATGACAGTGTTGACGGTGTCGCGCTCCTCCGCTTCAGTTCGCAAAGCGTGGTTGGCGAGGCCCATGGGGGCGATGTCCTGTGGGCTGGTGAGCTGGCCGGTCGAGTCGGTCAAGTTGCGCACGTCGGAGGGCACGAGGTGCCTGACGCGCGGTTCGCGCGGGAAGGGAAGCCCCGCGGCCCAGCTGTTCTTGACCATCTCCAGCGTCAGCTCGGGCAGCAGGCTACCGCCCCCGGCCAGGTAGATGCTCGTCGGCAGGCGCTCACCTCGGGACAGCTCCTTGACGCTCAGGGCAAGGCCCTGGAGAAGGACTTCGGCGTCGGCGCTGAGGAGCTCCGAGACCTGGCGGTGCTGTTCCGGTGACAGCAGCCCCTCCGAGTGCCGCAGCTTGCGCGCCTCGGCCTCCTCGTAGCTCAGGCCGAACGCCAGCGCCAGCCGGCGGGTGAAGGCGCGGCCCCCGAGGTTGAACATGCGCGTCCCCTCCACCCCGCCGTCGCGGATCAGGGCCACGTCCGTGGTGCCGCCACCGACGTCCACGAAGATGCCGCCTTCGGCCCAGATCTCCTCGTTGGCGCAGGCGCGGGCGAGAGCGTAGGGCTGCGCCACCGCGGCCGCCAGCTCGAGGTCGAGCTCGCGGACGACCGTCTCGACGGCGTCGATGTGAGTCATCGGCGCGAAGGTGTTGAAGACGGTGACCTCGAGGTTCTTGCCCGTGAAGCCGACGGGGTTGGTGACGGGATAGCCGTCGACGCGGACGTTGGTGATCGCGGAGTGAACCAGGCGCGCCTCGAGCTGGCCGTAGCTGCGCTCCATCTCCAGCAGGTGCTGGGCCTCGCGCAGAGCGCGCCTCTGCACCATCTGGAGCATGGTCGACATCTCGCCCGAGCGCACCCGCGACTTCGAGTTCTCGCGTGGGTAGGCGATCGTCGAGGAGAAGCCCTTGATCAGCTCGCCCGCGATGCCGACCACGACCTGGCCTGGCACTGTGCGAGCCATGTCCTCGGCGGCCTCGAGGGCGCGGTTGCAGGCCTTGATGACCGAGTCCAGGTCGGCGATCGCGCCGCCGGACATCGCCGCCGGCGCCTGGGGCTCGCGGCCGACGCCGAGGACCTCGCCGTCAGGGCCTTCGCGGCGGACGACGAGGACCTTGATCAGGTCGGTGCCGATGTCGAGCACGGTGAAGTGGCGGTAGTAGTCGCTGCGCTTGCGCAGGAACTTGAACTTGGTCATTTGGCCAGGGCCTCGTCCAGGCGCTGGAAAGCCTCTTCGGCAGGCACGGTCAGCTTGCCCGAGACGAGCTGCGGCCGGCCGCCGCCGGTGCCGAACAGCTCTTTCAGGCGCGTGGCATCGAACTGCGGCACGAGATCGCTGGACACCTTGATGACAAACTTGTTGCCGGCGACAACGGTTACGATCCCCGACCTTACCTTTTCGAGGTAGCGGTCGGCGTAGGACTTCAGCTCCGCCTCGTTCGAGGCGTCGACGGTCTCGGTCACGTAGTCGACCTTGCCGTGCTTGACCGACACTCCATCGCCGCCCCCGATGCGCTCCCGGCGCAGCTTTTCGATCTCGCGCTGCGCCTCCTTCAGCTGGTTGCGCAACGCCTGGACGCGCTCGGGAAGCTGCTCCGGGCCGGCGTTGAACGAGCGCGCCAAGTCGGCCAGCAGGTCGCGGTCGCGGCGGATCAGGTCGTCCGCGGCCTCACCGACGACCATGTCCAGCCGGCGCAGGCCGGAGCCGATGCTCGATTCGGAGACGATCACCGCCGGCCCGATGTCAGCGGTGTTCTCGACGTGGGTGCCCCCGCAGAGCTCGCACGTCCAGTCGCCGAAGCACACGACGCGCACGACGTCGCCGTACTTCTCCTCGAAGAGGTGCATGGCGCCCTGCGCCACGGCCTCCCTGTACGGCTTGTGGCTCTCGTGAAAGGGCAGCCCTTCGCGGATCTTGTCCTCGACGCGGCGGTTGACGCGCCCGATCTCTTCTTTCGTGATCGCGCGGTTGAGCGGGATGTCGAACGTGGTGTGGTCGGGGCCGACCCACGAGCCTTTCTGGACGACGTTCTCGCCGAGCGTCTCGCGCAGGGCTTTGTGCAGGAGGTGCGTGGCCGAATGGTGGCGCATGATCTGCCGCCGCCGCTCTGCATCGACCGCCGCCGTCGCCTTCTCGCCCGGAAGGATCTCGCCCGTGATGACGGTGCCGAGATGCGCGACGGCGCCCTCCGCCGGTTTCTGCGTGTCCTCGACGCGCACGCGACCGCTCGGCGTCGTGATCATGCCGGTGTCGCCGACCTGGCCGCCGGACTCGGCGTAGAACGGCGTGCGTTCGAGGAAGACCTCCACCTCGTCGCCCTCACGCGCCGCGTCGACGGTCGAGCCTTCGCCGCGGATCGCGACCACCTTCGTCTCGCTGGACAGCTCGCGGTAGCCGGTGAACTCCGACTTCGGGATGTCCCTGGCGAGCTCCCAACGGTGCGGGACCGCGCGCCGCGATCGTTCGCGCTGCAGCGCCATCTCGGACTTGAAGCCCTCGTCGTCGATGCGCAGGCCGCGCTCGGCCGCGAGCTCACGCGTGAGCTCGAGCGGGAACCCGAAGGTGTCGTGGAGGCGAAATGCGTCCGCGCCTGAGATCGCTCCTCGTGAAGCGACCTTCTCGAACTGCTCCATGCCCTGCTCGAGGGTGCGCGCGAATCGACCGGCCTCCGTGTCGATCGTCTCGATGATCAACCGCTCACGCTCCTTCAGCTCCGGGTAGTGGTCCTGGAACATCACCACGGTCTTCTGCGCGCCGGCCGACAGCTTCGCGGTCATCGCGATGTTGCGCCCGTGCAGCGCTGCCCGCCGAACCAGCCTTCGAAGCACGTAGCCGCGGCCCTCGTTCGACGGCACCACGCCGTCGCAGATCGCGAACGTGATCGCGCGCACGTGGTCGGCGATGATCCGCTCCGAGAGAGTCGTCGGCTTCTGGCTGTGCTCGTGGACG
>JBKPCW010000077.1:0-5448 GCA_046727555.1 Candidatus Dormiibacterota bacterium
GGCGTGTCGGCGGATGACGAGGCGGACGCGGTGGTGCGGCGCCGGCATCTCCGCTTCTTCGACCGCGAATCAGGGGAAAAAGCAGCCGCGTGAGCGAGCCGGCCGTCCGGCGCACGGTCATCATCGACGAGTCCTTCCACGTGCATCACCTGCTCGATCGAGAGGGTGTGCTGGGTCCTTTGATGCTCGCGCCTCTTCTCGTCTACCTGGTCGCGCTGGTCGGACTGCCGCTCTTCCTGGTCTTCTACTACGCGTTCAGTGACGCCACCACGGGCTCCAGCACGTTCTCATTTGTCGGCCTCGCGACCTTCCAGGCGACGCTTTCCGACCCGGTGTTCAGGGTGGCGCTCCGCAACACAGTGGTCTTCACCGTCGCGGCGCAGATCGCGGTGGTCGTGCTCGCCACGATCCTCGGCTTCATCCTCTCGGCCCACTTCAAGGGCAAGTGGGTGGTCCGGTTCCTGGTGCTGCTTCCCTGGACGACCCCCGTGGCCCTGAGCGCCCTGTCGTGGCTGTGGATGCTCGACTCGCTCTTCAGCCCGTTCAACTGGCTCCTCGGCCAGCTCCACGTCATCGACCCGGGCACGCCGGTGGCGTGGCTCGGCCAGGACTCGCTTGCGGTCGGCTCGGTCATCGCGCTGCAGGCCTGGAGGACGCTGCCGCTCGCCGCGGTGATCTTGATGGCGGGCCTGACCTCGATCCCGCCCGAGCTCAGCGAGCAGGCGGAGGTCGACGGAGCGGGATTCTGGCGGCGGTTTTTCGACATCACGATGCCGTTGCTCGCCCCGATCATGATGGTGGCCATCCTGTTCGGGATCGTGGCGACCTTCACCGACATGGCCGCGGTCTACATCCTCACGCGGGGCGGTCCGGGTTACGCCACGCAGGTTCTGGGCAGCTGGTCGTTCTACACCGGGATCCAGGGCGGCAGCCTGGCCCAGGGCGCGGCGATCGGCATCTTCATGTTTCCCGTCCTGCTCGGAGTCTGCATCCTGATGCTGCGCCGGGCGTCTCAGACGGAGGTCGTCTGATGCAGGCTCGCGCCCCCGTGGTCATCTCTCGCTGGGCGGTCCTGGCGGTGTTCGCCCTCCTCTGCGCCTTCCCATTCGCCTGGGCCGCGTTCACGATGTTCAAGACCGACGACGACCTCTACACGACCGGCCACGTGCCTTTCCTCTACAACTCCCCGCCCACGCTCGACCACATCAGGGTGCTGTTCGCGGAGACGGCCTTTTTGACCTTCGTCCGCAACAGCCTCGAGATCGGCGTCATCGTCGTCGCGATCACCCTGGCCCTCAGTGTCCCGGCGGCCTACGCGATCGCGCGCCTCACCGGGCAGTGGGGTGGCAAGCTCGCCATGACGGTCTTCATCTTCTACCTGGTGCCGCCCACGCTCCTTTTCCTGCCACTTTCGCGCATCGTCGCCGACCTGGGTCTCCAGGACACCATCTGGGCCCTGGTCGTCGTTTACCCGACGCTCACGGCCCCGTTCTCGACATGGTTGCTCGTCGGGTTCTTCCGCAGCATCCCTCGCGACATCGAGGAGCAGGCGATGGTCGACGGTTACAGCCGCGCCGGGGCGATCATGCGCACGGTCCTTCCGCTCGCGGTCCCGGGCTTGCTCACGGTCGTCATCTTCACCTTCGCCTTCTCCATGAACGACTTCATCTACGCGGTGGCGTTCATCTCGTCGTCCGCCAACATGACGGTCAGCGCCGGCGTGCCCACCGAGCTGATCCGCGGAGACGTGTTCTTCTGGCAGTCGCTCATGGCCGCCGCGGTCATGGTCGCGATCCCGGTCGCGCTCGCCTACAACTTCTTCCTCGACCGCTTCGTCCAGGGCCTGGCCCTGGGAGGGGTCAAGGGCTAGCCTTCGACCTGCTTGACGAGCGAAAAGCCGCCCCGACCATCCATCTGGACGATCCAGACCGTCTGCTTGACGTCGTGGTCGGCATTGAAACGCAGCGGTCCAAGCGGGCTCTGGATGCTCACACTCTCCATCGCGGCGCGCAGCCTGTCGCGGTCGCTCGCCACGTCCGTGAAGGTCAGCTTGGCGCGGGCCGCGGCGTCGGCGATGACCAAAATGGCGGTGAAGGCCTGAGCCGCGACCTGGTCCGGATCCCTGGCGTAGCCCTTCCTGAAGTCGGCGACGAAGATCTGGTTCCGGGTGGACGCGTTGCCGATGAACCATGCGCTGGCGCTCCGCGCTGCTCTGCCGGCGGCCCCGGCCTGCTTCGACGCCGTCGCGGCGTTGAATGCGTCGCCGCCGAGAAACTGCCCCTGGTAGCCGAGGTTGCGGGCGTCGATCATGATCCGGGCAGGGATCGTGCCCGGGGCGGCGATGAAGATCACGTCAGGTTTGAGCTGCGCCGCCTGGGTCACCAACGGAGACGTGTTGGTCACGCTCCTGCTGAAGGCGATGGTTTTGAGCAGCTTGATCCCATACCGATCAAAGGTCGCCGCCGCGAGCTTGCCGTCGTCGTTCGAGAACCTGTCGTCCTCGGCGACGAGCAGCACGCCGGTCGCCGGGTGCGCGTCGTCGACGTAGGCCTTGATGTTGGCGGGGATCGCGCTCTGCTCGCCAAGGCTGCCTCGGAAGACGTACTTGCACGGGGTCGTATCGGGAAACTTGCAGTCCGGCACGATGTGGCTGCCTGGGGTGCTCACCGCGACGGTCGGCGTCTTGAGGCTTTCGGCGAGCGGGTGCACGTCGGTGGCCGAGTTGGCTAGTGTCGGCCCCAGCAGCGCCACGACCTGGCCCTGTTGAACAAGGGATTGCGCCTTCCGCGTCGACTGCGCCTTGTCCGACGCGTCGTCCTCCACCGCAAGCTCGATCGGCGCGCCGTCGACGCCGCCGGAGCCGTTGATCTGTTTGACCGCGAGCAGCATGCCGTCGCGGCTCTGCGTCCCGATGGCGGCGCCGCCGCCGGTGAGCGAGAGCACGGCGCCGAGCTTGATCGTCTTGCCAGAGTACGAGCTGTTGGCGCCATGGCCCGATTCGCACGCTGCCACGAGGACCGCGGCCATCAACCCGCAAGCGATGCGAACGGTCATCACCTCTAAGCCCTGAGCCGCCGCAAGAGCCGAGGGATGTCCAGCTTCGGCCGCGGGTAGCGGGGGTCCATCTGGCGCAGCGTCTCCACCAGGAGCATGGTCACCGCCCAGTTCCGGTACAGCTTGTCGTCGGCCGGGACCACGAACCAGGGCGCGTCCGGCGTCGAGCACCGCGAGACTGCGAGTCCATAGGCGGCCATGTAGTCGTCCCAGTAAGCGCGCTCATCGACGTCATGCGGGTTGAACTTCCAGCGCTTGTTCGGGTCCTCGAGCCGGTCGATCAAACGCCTGCGCTGCTCGTCGTACGAGATGTGGAGGCATAGCTTCATCACCGTGGTGCCGCCGCGGACCAGCTCGCGCTCGAAATCGTTGATCAGGCTGTAGCGACGCTCGATGACCGTCTTTGGCGCGAGGTTGTGAACACGCGCGATGAGCACGTCCTCGTAGTGCGAGCGGTTGAAGATGCCGATCTGTCCCGGCTCCGGGAGTCTCTTGCGGATCCGCCACAAGAATCCGTGTTTCCGCTCCTGCGGGGTCGGCGCTTTGAACGTCGTGACCAGCACGCCCTGGGGGTTGAAGTTGCGCATGACATGCGTCACGGTGCCGTCCTTGCCCGAGGTGTCCATGCCCTGCAGGACGACGAGCAGAGAGCGCTTGCGCTCCGCGTACAGCTGTTCATGGAGCTCGAACAGCGTGTCCTGATGCTTGGTGATGTCCCGCTGAGCCTTCTTCTTGCCCTTCAGCCCTGGCGTCGAGTCGGGGTCGACGTCCGCCATTCGGAAGTCGGGACCGGCCCGGAGCAGGTCGCGGATCGCCGTGCCGGCCACGGGGCCGAAGGTTACTTCAGTTCGACGGGCACCACGTCGAGAGTGAGGAGCTGGTCGCCGCGCAGCACCGTCAGCGGAATCTTCGTTCCGATCTGCGCCTCCACCATCAGCCGCTGCAGGTCGCCGGCCTTGCTCACGCCGACCGCGCCTACCGAGACGATGACGTCACCGCCGCGCAGCTGGGCGCTCGCGGCTGGGCTGCCCGCCACCACCTCGTGCACCTCGACGCCCGCCTTGCGTCCGAGACGCTCGGCGACCGGCGGCGGAAGGGGGCGGGTGCCGCCCGCGATGCCGAGGTAGGCGCGCCGCACACGGCCGTGGCGCATCAGCGCGGCGAGGATCGCCTGGGTCGTCGAGTTCATCGGCACCGCCAGGCCGAGGCCCATCCCGGCGACGGCCGTGTTGACGCCGATCAGGCGGGCATTCGAGTCGGCCAGCGCGCCGCCGGAGTTGCCCGGATTGAGGGCGGCGTCGGTCTGGATGACGTCCTCGACAAAGCGCCGGTGCCCGTTCCCGTCCGCGGTCGCCAGCGAGCGGCCTAACCCGCTGACGACCCCGGACGTTACGGACCCGGAAAAGCCCATCGGGTTGCCGATGGCCACCACCAGCTGGCCGACGCGCAGCTGATCCGCGTTGCCGACCTGGACAGGGTTGAGGTCGCCGGAGCGGGCGCGCACGATGGCGAGGTCGGAGAGGGCGTCGGCGCCGACGATGTCGACGTCGTGCTCGGTGCCGTCGATGAAGGATGCGCTGGCCGTGCCGCCCGCCGCGACGACGTGGGCCGAGGTGACGAGAAAGCCGTCGGGGGTGATGACGACGGCCGAGCCGGCGCCGCCGAAGCCCCGGCCGCCGCGGCCGATGCGCAGGCTGGCGACCGACGGGAGGACCTTCTCCGCGACGGAGGTCACGATCGTCGAGTAGGCGTCTAAAGCCTGCTGTTCGCTGGTCGCCTCGACCATGGTGCTTACAAGATTACCAAGTAACAGAAGGTCTAAACCTGGGCCGTTTTCGCCGCCAGGGCCTGGAGGGCTTTGAACTCCCTCGCGAACTCGGCCACGATCTTCTCTGGGTCCGGCACCAGGCCGGCGTCGGTGGCCACGCCGAGCATCACCCCGCCGGCGTAGCTGAGGATGCTGATGCCCAGGCCGAGGCGGCCGGCCTGGGGCACCCAGAACATCACCTCGTCGAGCCGGCGGCCGGCGAGGTAGAGCGGCTCGCGCGGCCCGGGCACGTTGGTGAGGACGGCGGTCGCCTTGCTCCCGAAGAATCGGAGTCCGGCCTTCTCGACCTCGACCGGCGTCAGGCCCATCACGTTCAGCAGGGCATAGGCGAGGAGCGCCTCCGGCGAGCGCTTGAGCTCGTCCATCTCCTTCTTGATGGCGCGCAGGCGGCGCACCGGGTCGGCGATGCCGACGGGCAGGGTCAGAAAGACGAGCCCGAACGAGTTGCCGAGCTTGTGGGCCTGGTCGAGAGGGCGGAGGTTCACCGGCACCGAAGCGCGGATGGCGACGCCGTTGACCTTCTCGCCGCGCTTGTCGAGGTAGCGCCGGAGGGCGCCGGTCGCGGT
>JBKPCW010000078.1:0-5231 GCA_046727555.1 Candidatus Dormiibacterota bacterium
ACGCCGTCCTCGTAGTCGTGCGCGTACTGGTAGCCGCGGCCGTAGCCCATCGACTTCATCAAACCGGTCGGCGCGTTGCGTAGATGCATGGGCACGGGCTCGTTGCCGGTCTCCTGGATGAGCTCGCGGGCGGCCCCATAGGAGGTCAGCGCGGAGTTCGACTTCGGCGCCAGCGCCAGGTACAGGGCGGCCTCGGTCAGGGGCAGCACCGCCTCGGGCATGCCGACGAAATGCGCCGCCTGCTGCGCGGCGACCGCCACGGGCAGGGCTTGAGGATCGGCGAGGCCGACGTCCTCGGCGGCCAGGATGACCAGCCGCCGGGCGACGAACATCACGTCCTCGCCGGCCTCGAGCATGCGCGCCATCCAGTACACGGCCGCGTCGGGGTCGCTGCCGCGCACGCTCTTGATCAGCGCCGACACGATGTCGTAGTGCTGGTCGCCCGCGCGGTCGTAGAGCAGGTGGCGCTGCTGCAGGGCCCTCTCGACGTTCTCGAGGTCGATGGGCGCTTCGCCGGACAGCGCGGCCGCCGCCTCGAGACCGTTCAGGGCGACGCGCGCGTCGCCACGGGCGACCTCGAGCAGGGCCTCCAACGCGTCATCGTCGATGGTGGCCCGCAGCTCCTCCAGGCCGCGAGCGACCACCTGCCTCAGCTCCTCGCGCTCCAATTGCTCGAGCCGGAACACACGGCTGCGCGAGAGCAGCGGGGAGATGACCTCGAAGCTCGGGTTCTCGGTGGTCGCCCCGATGAGCGTCACCGTGCCGTCCTCGACGTGGGGCAGGATCGCGTCCTGCTGGGCCTTGTTGAAGCGGTGGATCTCGTCGATGAAGAGCACGGTGCGGATGCCCGCGCGGCGGTGGATCCTGGCCTCGGCCACCACCTTGCGGAGGTCGGCGACGCCGGCCGTGACCGCGGACATGGCGACCATGCGCGCGTTCGTCTCGGTCGCGAGGAGGCCCGCGAGCGTGGTCTTGCCGCTCCCGGGCGGGCCCCAGAGGATGATGCTGGGCAGGTTCCCGCTCCGGGTCAGGCGGCGGAGCACATCGACGACCTCTCGCTGGCCGACGAGCTGCTCGAACTCCTTCGGCCGGAGGCGCGTGGCGAGAGGTGGTAGGGGTTCGGCGCCCGGCACCGGCGGAAAGAGCTCGCCCTGGTCCAATTCGAATCAATTCTGAACGGGGGACGGTTGCCGGGCTCCGACGCCTAGAATTCCCGGGTCATGACCACCTGCTGGTACTGCAGCTCGGAGGTGCCCGAGACCTCCCAGTACTGCCCGAGCTGCGGCCACAGCCAGCTCGATCGCACCTCGAGCCCCCTGTTCGGCGTGGTGGACGCGACGACGGGGATCTGGAACTCCAAGTTCGTCAACGCCCTGGTCGGCCAGGAAGCCAATCGGGCCGTCCGCTACCACCGGCCGCTCTCGGTCCTGGTCGTCGAGCTCGACCACGCCGAGCACATCCACAAGGAGTTCGACCACGTCCAGGTCGAGGCGCTGCTGCGGGAGATGGCCGAGCGCCTGGGCCAGGCCATCCGCGACACCGACACCGTGGGCTTCATGGACATCGACGGCCCGCCGCACTTCGCGATCGTGCTCCCCGAGACCGACGAGCAGGGCGCGGCGCTGGCCGCGGACAAGATCCGGCGATCGATCGCCTCGCACGACTTCGCCAGCAGCGGGGCCTGGAGCCGGATCACGGTCAGCTGCGGCGCCGCGACCATCGACGCCCACTACCGGCCGATGGACGAGGCCGGCGTGATGAACCGGCGCGAGTACACGGGCAACCTGCTGCGCGAGGCTTTCGACGCCCTCGAGTCCGGCCGGTCGGCCGGGACGAACCGGACCACGGTCGGCGCCTACCGACGCTAGATTTGATCCGCTGACTCGGATCTTCCTCATCCGGCACGCGGACGTCGAGAACCCGCACCGGGTCCTCTACGGTCACCTGCCCGGCTTCCACCTGAGCGCCCTCGGGCGGGCGCAGTCCGTGGCACTGGGTGAGCGCCTGCGCCCCGAGGGCCTCCGGCGCATCGTGCACAGCCCGCTCGAGAGGGCGAGGGAAACGGCCGAGATCATCGCCACCCAGCTGACTCCGGCCCCGCCGCTGGCGCCCGACCCGAAGCTCACCGAGGCGGAGTTCTCCCGCTACCTGCAGGGCGTGCCGTACTGGCAGGTCCCGCTCCGGCGTCCCCTCTGGTTCGTGCACAAAGCCAGGCGCGGGATCGTTCCGGGCGACGAGACGCTCGAGGCCATGGGCAACAGGGTTCTCGACGTCGTTCGCCGGCTTGCGCGTGAACATCCTGCCGAGACCATGGCGATCGTGAGCCACGCCGACCCTCTCAACGCCGCCTGGATCCTGCTCGACGGCCGGCCGCAGAACGAACGTGAGATGCACCGCAAGAGCATCGGCAAGGCCGGGATGCTGCGTCTGGAGATGGAAGGCGAGACCCCGAGGTCCTGGGAATACATCCCTCCGCCCCGTGTCGACCGGCCGGAAACCGCGGCCGCGTAACGATGAAGACGTTCCCCAAGGGCTTTCTCTGGGGAACCGCCAGCGCAGCGCACCAGGTCGAGGGTGACGACCGCAACTGCGATTGGTGGGAGTGGGAGCAGACCCCCGGGCACATCGCCAACGGCGACACGTCGGGGATCGCGTGCGACCACTACCACCGCTACCGCGAGGACTTCGCGCTCCTGCGCGACCTGGGCCAGAACGCGCACCGCCTCTCGATCGAGTGGTCACGCATCGAGCCGACAGAAGGCGAGTTCGACACGCGGCAGATCCGCCATTACCGTGACGTGCTCGGCGAGCTGCGCGAGCGCGCGATCATGCCGATGGTCACGCTCCACCACTTCACCAGCCCTCTGTGGTTCGTGCGCAAGGGCGGGTGGACGTCATCCGAAGCGCCACGCGTCTTCCTGCGGTTCGTGCAGCGCGCGTCGGGCGAGCTCGGTGACCTCGTGGGCATGTGGTGCACCATCAACGAGCCGAACCTGTACGCCGCCAACGGCTGGATCACCGGTGAGTTTCCGCCCGGCCGGCGGGGCGACCTGGGCGCCCAGTACCGGGTGACGGGCAACATGCGCTGGGCGCACGAGCTCGCGTACGTCGCCTTGAAGAAGCGGTGGCCCGACACTCCGGTCGGGCTCTCGCATCACAAGCTGCTTCTTCTGCCCGCATCGCGCAGGAGGATGGACCGCCTGGCGGCCGCGTCGGCGCAAGCGCTGCTCGACCGCTGGCCCACGGGCGCGGGCGGGTTCGCCAGGATCGTCGAGGCCAGCAGCGACTACATCGGCCTCGCCCACTACTGGGCCATGGTCTGCGCCTTCGACCCGCGCCGTCCGCGCGACCTGTTCGTCCGCCGCTTCAACCCTCGAGGTGTTCCCGTCACCGACATGGGCATGGCCTCGGACCCGGCCTGGATGCGGCAGGTGCTGAACGAGCTGAAGCGCTACGGCAAACCGGTCTACGTCACCGAGAACGGCATCGCCGCAAGCGACGACGCGATCCGGCAGGGCTACCTGCCCGAGCTGCTGGAGCAGGTACGGCTGGCGATCGAAGACGGAGTGGAAGTTCGCGGCTACTTCCACTGGACGAACATGGACAACTTCGAGTGGGCGCGCGGCTACGGCACGAAGTTCGGCCTGGTCGCCGTCGACCGCAAGACGCTCGAGCGGACGGTCAAGCCGAGCGGCCGGCTGTACGCCCGGATCGCGGCTGGAAACGCGCTACCGTCATAGCGATGAATCGTCGGGTGGCGATCGCAGCCCTCGCCGTCGGGCTGGGGTCGATCCTGATGCTTTCGCTTGCCTGGGGCCTGCAGCACGCCGCGCTTGCCAACCCACCGGTGCTCGGCCACACCGCGCCGCAGCTCGGCATCAAACCCGAGAACGGTCAGGTGCTGCGAATCTGGGAGCTGCAGGGCAGCCCCGTGGTCCTGAACTTCTGGGCCTCGTGGTGCGGGCCGTGCGCAGAAGAGAGCGCCGTCCTGGGCAAAGCCTATCGGGAGACGCATGGCATCCAGTTCGTCGGCGCCGACAATCGCGACACGCAGTCGGGCTACGAGTCGTTCGAGAAGCTGCATCCCCATCCGTATCCCGCCGGTCCGATCGTGCTCGGCACGTATCAGTCGTACGGCGTGGATGGCCTTCCCGCCACCTTCTTCATCAACTCGCAGGGCGTGGTCGTCGCATCGTTCGTCGGCCCGCTTGACGAGAAGACGCTCTACCACTACGTCGGACTGCTCACTTGAGAGGAGTGTTCGCGTGGGGCGCGCCCGCGGTCGTCGTCGCGGGCTGCGTGGGTTACCTGATCTACACGGCGTCCGGTGGGACGGCCGAGTACTACGTGACCGTGTCGGAGCTGCGTACGCACACTCAGACCGGTGACGTGCGCGTCGCCGGCGTGGTCCAGAACGACGTGGTCAAGTCGGGCGGCGGGCTGCACGTGACCTTCACCGAGAAAGACGCGACCGCGTCGATGCCGGTCGACTACACCGGCACGCTGCCGGACATCTTCCAGCCCGGAATCACGGTGGTGGCGGAGGGACGGATGGGGAGCGACGGCGTGTTCCACGCGCGAACTGTGCTCGCCAAGTGCCCGTCGCGCTTCTCCACCAGACCTTATACGTCGTGATCCTCGGCTACCTGGGGGCGGGCGCGCTGCTCGCGGGCCTCGTGCTCGCCGGCTTCAGCGCCGTCCTCTCGTTCTGGTCAGGCGCCCGTGGGAGCGGCGTGTTCGTTGCGGTCGGCCGCCGCGCGTTCTTCGCCGCCACATCGATGATCGTGCTCGCGGGCGTCGTGCTCGAGGCGGCGCTGCTGACGCACGACTTCTCCCTGGCGTACGTCGCCGAGCACACCGACCTTGCGACCCCGATGGCGCTGGTCGCGGCCGGCTTTTACGGGGGGCAGGAGGGATCGCTCCTGTACTGGACGCTGATCCTCGGCCTCCTGGGCAGCGCCTCACTCGTCGCCGGCGGGCGGGTCGACCCGCGTGTCGCCGCCTACGCCACGGGCATCCTCGCCACGACCGTCGCGTTCCTCCTCTTCGTGCTGACGGTCGTCGCCAGCCCGTTCGACCTCCTGGCGATCACGCCACCCGACGGCCTGGGCCTCAACCCCGTGCTGCGCGACGGCGGGATGCTCATCCACCCGCCGGTGGTGCTGGCGGGCTTCGCGTCCTTCGCGGTCCCGTTCGCCTTTGCGTGCGGCGCGCTGCTGGCGGGCCGCCCC
>JBKPCW010000079.1:0-3261 GCA_046727555.1 Candidatus Dormiibacterota bacterium
CGCTTGCTCAGGTTGAGGAAGAGGTCGACCGACTCTTCCTTGCCGTAGTCCTCGATCTGGGCGAGCAGCGACGGGACCAGGTTGAACGTCGCCCGTAGGTTCGGGTAGCCGTCCAGGATGGCCGGCATCTTGAAGTAGTCCTTGGCCGAGCGCAGTCGCACCCACGGGAGCAGGTACGTGCTTGTGAGGTCGTCCTTGTAGTAGGGCTGATGCATGTGCCAGACGAAGGCGACGTGAAGAGGCTTCATCGGTTCTCCTCAATGATCGCAGCGTCCGGCTTGGCTACCCGACGGCGAGCGGTAGGCCCCTTCGGTGCGGCTGTCTCCGGCAGTTGCACGCCCTGGCGGGCCGCCGCGAACTCGATCCGCAGCAGCAGCTGCTCGATGACCTTCTCCCACAGGTAATCGCGCGCCGTCGTCCGGCCGCGCCTGCGAATCTCGGCCGCCAGCCTCGGCCGCTCCTTCAACGCCGCGAGCTCGGTGACGATCTCGAGCGCGTCCTCCGTCTCGAGCACGATCGCGTTGCGATACGCCTGGGCGTAGTCCTCCCCCGTCGCGCCCGTCACAGCGACCCCGCCCGCTCCCATCACCTCGAGCCCGACCAGCCCGAAGGGCTCGTGGCCCGAGTTCGCCAGCACCGCGTCCGCGCTCGAGTAGAGGGCCGCGACCGTCGCGTCGTCGATGAAGGTCGCCAGGTCGAGGACGTCCGCCCCGCGTGACTCGCGAAGCAGGCTCACCAGCGCGGCCGGGCCGGCCGGCGAGTCGGCGTGGCGCACGACCAGGCCCTGGTGCTCCGCGTGCATCATCACCTCGGCGCCGTGATGTCCGCGGTCGCCGCGAATGATCAGCTTGACCGACATACCCCGGCGCTTGACCTCCGCCGCCGCGGAGATCGCCATCAGCCAGCGCTTGTCCGGATGGAAACGGCCGATCTTGAACCAGAGGTGGTCTGCTCCGGCGGCCGCGCGCACGGCGGCGGTCACCGCTGGGTCGGGGTCGACGATCGCCTCGCGCGGGATGCCGTTCGGGATGACGACGGGGTTCTGGCCCCACTCCCACATCCGGAGCTTCATGTAGCGGCTCACGGTCGTGACCGTGGCCGCCATGTTCACCGCGCCCCAGTCGATGCGGTGGAAGCCGAAGAGGCTGTTGGCGTTCCAGAGCATCACCACGCGGTCCCGGAGCCCGCGGTAGAAGAGCGAGTCCGAGATGAGCTTCATCGACCAGGCGGTGTGCCAGTCCTCGCCCAGGACGACGACCTGCATGCCTTCACCCGCCGCCGGCTCGACCACGGTCTGGATCAGGCTCGGCGGAAGGCTGTAGTTCCAGTCGCGGATCTTCCCCTCCTCTCCGTCGTACACGCCGGAGCGGTGCTGCGCCGAGATCCACTGCGCCCAGCGACGCAGGTGCAGGCGGCCGTCCTCGACGTCCTCCTCGCCGGGGAGGTCGGGGTCGCCACAGAAGTAGAGGTATGTCTGGAAGCCCATGCGCGCCAGGGCACGCGACAGGCCCCTTTCGCGTACGCCAAGCCCTCCGGCCTGGCTGTACACGTCGGGTCCTTCGAAGCTGAGGAGCACGAATACGGTGCGGCGCGGATCGAGGCTCACGATCGGGTGCCGAGGATCCGCAGCGCCTCCTCGTGAAGCTGCCGAGTCGGTGCACACAAAAGCGTCGTGCGCGTCGAGAGGTCGCAGGTCAGGCCATCGAGCGGACGCCCGTCCATCACAGTGGCGACGCCGCCGGCCTCGCGCAGCAACAGCAGGCTCGCCGCCATGTCGAAGACCCGGACCGGCATCGGCGCGCAGAAGACGTCCAGTCCGCCGGACGCGACGAGCGAGAGCGAGAGCGCCATCGAGCCCAGTATGCGGATCTTCGCCGCACGCTCGACCAGGGGCTGGGCGACCTTCAGCGCGCGTGGCGTGCTCTCGAGGCCCAGCAGCTCGATATGGCCCGCATCCGAGCGTTCGAGCACCGCCAGCGCCTCTCCGTCGCGCCGCGCGCCGTGCCCGCGCACCGCGGTCCAGGTCTGGCCGGTGGCGAGGTTCATGACAAGGCCGGCGAGCGTATCGGCAACCGTAGGTCCGTCCAGCACCGCCAGCATCAGGCCGTAGAGCGGGACGCCCTGCTTGGCATTGAGGCTGCCGTCGACCGGGTCGACGAGCACCAGCGGATACGTGGCACCGAAATCACGCCGGCCGGCTTCCTCCGAGAGGGCGGAGAAGGTCTCGCCGCTTTCCGCCAGCGCGGCCAGCTCGGTGAGGACGACCGCCTCCGCGGCGCGGTCGAGCTCGACGGTGGTGTCGCCGCCGGCGCCCACCTCGTGCTCGAGGCGCCCGGCCTCGGTCCCGGACAGCGGGACCACAGCGCGGCGCACGCCGTCGCCGATCCGGGTGAAGACGTCGAGCCAGGCCTCCGGGTGAATCAGTGGGGGGTCTGGTCCGGGAGTGTCGACTCGAGAGCGACCTTGCGGCGCCGGCGGCGGCGGCGCTCGACCACGATCGTGATCAGGTAGGGCTGCTGCATCGCCCACACGCGCTCGATGAGCTGCGGGATGTGGATCGAATGTGGCTGCTCGATGCCCAGCATCACGAGCGCCTCCGCGACATGATCCGGCAGCTCGGTCTTGTCGTGCAGGTTCAGCTGTTCGAGGCTTTCCAGAATGTCGTCCAGGCGGCGCAAGCTTCCGCGCCGCTCCGACTCACCCGGGCGCAGCATCGGCGCAAGCTTACTTGGAAAGCGCGATGACCAGCGGGCGGGTCACCTCGTCCGGCCGCTCGAACTGCAACCAGTGGCCGGCGCCTTCCAGCACCTCGAGACGGAAGTCCCCGGTCACGTACCGCGCGGTCTCGTCCGCCTGGACGCGTCCGAGCGCGGGATCGGCGTCGCCCCACAGCAGCGTCGTAGGCGCGGCGACCTTCGCTTCCGTGCGCAGCGCCGTCCATGGATGCTCGCGCGAGAGGTTGGCTCGGTAGTAGTTGAGGCCCGCGGTCAGCCGGCCCGGCCTGGAGAGCGAGCGCACGAAGTGCTCGACCACCGCGGGCGGGATTGCGCCGCTCAACATGCCCCGCAGCCGGCGGTGGCCGTCGTCCTCGAGCACGTGCTCCGCCTTGCCCTCCATCAGGAACAGGTCGATGTAGCGCGAGCGTGATTGCTGGTCGGGCTCACGCATCGCGTCCGCCAGCGCCGCGGGGTGGCCGACGGACAGGACCGTCAGCGACTTCGTCATCTCGGGATGGGCGATCGCGAAGAACCACGCCACCAT
>JBKPCW010000080.1:0-8854 GCA_046727555.1 Candidatus Dormiibacterota bacterium
GGAAGAAGTCATCACCCTCGCCTGCGGCGTCTGCAAGAGGCGCAACTACACCACCTTGAAGAACAAGAAGAACGATCCCGACCGGATCGAGCTCAGCAAGTACTGCAAGTGGTGCCACAAGCACACCCCCCACAAGGAGACGAAGTAACCGTCGATGGCAGTCACAGCACGTAAGCGCGAAGAGCCGAGGGCCCAGGGCGGCATCGGCCAGTTCCTCCGCGAGGTCTACGACGAGCTGCGGAAGGTGGTCTGGCCGACCTGGCCGGAGCTGTACCGCTACACGCTGGTCGTGATCTTCACCGTGATCCTGCTGGGGGTGTTCATCGGCGGCGTCGACTACCTGCTCGGCGAGGCGGCCAAGCGGACGATCTACAACAACGGAGTGACGCCGTAATGGCGGTCGAACGCACCCAGCCGGCTCCGGAGGATGACGCCCAGTGGTACGTCGTCCACGCCTACTCGGGGCATGAGGAGAAGGTCAAGAAGAACCTCGAGAAGCGCATCGAGTCGATGGACATGCAGGACAAGATCCTCCAGGTCCTCGTCCCGATGGAAGACGAGATCGAGATCAAGGACGGCAAGCGCCGCCACGTCCAGAAGCGCATCTTCCCCGGCTACATCCTGGTGAAGATGAAGATGTCCAACGAGTCGTGGTTCGTCGTCCGGAACACGCCCGGCGTGACCAGCTTCGTCGGCTCCGCTAACAGCCCCGTACCCCTCCAGGAGAAGGAGGTGCGGGCGATCCAGAAGCAGATGAAGCAGGAGGCGCCGAAGATCCGGGTCGAGTTCCAGGTGGGCGAGTCCGTGCGCGTGGTCGACGGTCCGTTCACCGACTTCCACGGCAAGGTGGACGAGATCAACCCCGAGAAGGGCAAGCTCAAGGTGCTTGTCAACATGTTCGGGCGCGAAACGCCCGTCGAGCTCGACCTGCTGCAGGTCGAAAAGGTCCACTAGGCCGTGGGCAAGAAGAAGGTCCGCGCGGTCCTCAAGCTGGAGCTCCAGGCCGGCAAGGCGACGCCCGCGCCGCCCGTCGGCACGGCCCTTGGCCCGCACGGCATCAACATCATGGAGTTCACCAGGGCCTACAACGAGCGCACCGCCCAGCAGGCGGGCGACGTCGTGCCGGCGCTGATCACGATCTTCGAGGACCGCTCGTTCAGCTTCGTCCTCAAGACGCCGCCCGCCGTCCAGCTCCTGAAGCGGGCAGCCGGGGTCGAGAAGGGCTCCCCCAAGCCGAACAAGGAGAAGATCGGACGCGTGACGCGCTCGCAGGTCCGCCAGATCGTCGAGGTCAAGGGCAAGGATCTGAACGCCTACGACCCCGAGCAGGCGATGAAGATGATCGAGGGCACAGCCCGCTCTATGGGTCTCGAGGTGATCGAGTAAATGCCCAAGAAGCGCGGCAAGAAGTACATCGAGGCGGCGAAGAAGGTCGAGCAGGCCGTGGCGAGCAACGGCAACGGCGGTCTCGAGCCCGAGGTCGCGTGCCAGATCGTGCGCGACACGTCGATCTCCAGGTTCGACGCCACGGTCGAGGCCCACATCCGTCTGGGAGTCGACCCCCGCCACGCCGAGCAGATGGTGCGCGGATCGGTCGTGCTGCCCAACGGCACCGGCAAGAAGGTCCGCGTGGCGGTCTTCGCTACCGGCGACAGGGCGCGCGAGGCTTCCGAGGCCGGCGCCGACGTGGTCGGTGGGGACGACCTGGTCAAGCGCGTGCAGGACGGCTGGACCGATTTCGACGCCGCGATCGCGACGCCGGACATCATGGCCAAGGTCGGCCCGCTCGGTAAGGTGCTCGGGCCGCGCGGCCTGATGCCGAACCCGAAGTCGGGGACGGTCACGAACGACGTCGGCCGGGCCGTGCGCGAGGCGAAGGGCGGCAAGGTCGAGTTCCGCACCGACAAGTTCGGCATCGTGCACGTGCCGATCGGCAAGGTGTCCTTCGACTCCAGGCAGCTGCACGAGAACCTGAGCACACTCGTAGACGCGCTCATCCGCAACAAGCCGTCGTCATCGAAGGGCCAGTACCTCCGCACGTTCTTTCTCACGTCGACGCAGGGGCCGTCGGTCCCGGTCGACGTGCGCGAAGCCGCGAAGCTGCACGTAGCCAGCTAAACCCGTAGCACGCGAGTGCCGGCGCTCGCGGGTTTCGAGCCTCCTGGTAGCACGCGGCTGCCGGCAGTCGCGGTGATCTGAGTAACCTTTCGCCCCATGTACGGGCCGGTGATCGAGGGCAAGCTGCTGCGTCTGCGCCCGCCGCGCGCGGAGGACGCCCCGACGATGATCACGTGGTTCGAGGACATGGAGGTGACGCAGTACCTCTTCGTCCGCACGCCCCCGTCGCTGGAGCAGGAGAAGGAGTGGCTCGACGTCAGGGCCAAGGACCCTGATTCCATCTTCTGGGTCATCGAAGTCGACGGCAAGGCCGTCGGATCCACGGGCATCCAGCAGATCGACTGGAAGAACGGCTTCGGGCTGACCGGCACCGTCATCGGCGAGAAGAAGTTCTGGGGCAAGGGCGTCGGCGGGGAGCTGATGAAGCTGCGCGCGGACTTCGTCTTCAACCAGACGCCGCTCCGAAAGTTGAAGTCCGGCTACATCGACGGCAACGAGGCGAGCGCGAAGGCGCAGGCCGCCTGCGGGTACGTCCAGGTGGGGCGCTGGCGCAAGGACCGGTTTATCGACGGGGAGTGGCGCGACCTCATCCTCACCGAGCTGCTGCGCGAGGAGTGGGACGCGAAGGCAGCCGGGTCATCCGTATAATCAGCGCCCTGCCCTAGACCGTAGGCGGTCGCGCGAGCGACCTCAATCTCCTACCGAGGCAACCGTAAGTGAAGGACGCATCGATCCTTCCTGCCTTGACGTGGTGATGGGCGGGGAGGATTTTTTATTTGCAGAAGGCACGCAAGGAACAGAAGGCCGAGCAGGTCGAGCTGCTGGTCGAGAAGCTGCGCAAGGCGAAGGTCGCGCTCCTGACCGACTACCGGGGCCTGACCGTCACCCAGCTGCAGGACCTGCGCGGCAAGCTGCGCACGGGCGACGTCGAGTACCGAGTCGTCAAGAACACGCTCGCTCGCCGCGCCGCCGATGCGGCCGGCGTGAAGGACCTGGAGAAGGAGCTAGAGGGGCCGGTCGCGATCGCGTTCGGCTATGAGGACCTCAGCGTCCCCTCGAGGCTCATCAACGAGTGGGTGCGCGCGACCCGACTCAAGCTCGACATCAAGGGCGGCCTCGTCGAAGGCCGCGTGTTCACGCCGGACCAGGTCAAGCAGCTGGCCGACCTGCCGTCCCGGGAAGCGCTCATCGCCCAGCTGCTGGGCACCCTTCAATCCCCGGTGGGCCAGCTCGTCGGAATCATGCAGACCCCGCTTCAGCAGCTCCTCGGAGTGCTGGACGCGTACAAGACAAAGTTGGAGGCAGCTTAAATGGCGGCGACCAAGATGACCCCGAAGGATTTCGTCGAGGCGCTCAAAGGGTGGAGCATCCTCGACGTCGTCGAGGCCGTGAAGGCCATCGAGGACGAGTTCGGCATCAAGGCGGCGGCCCCGGTGGCCGTGGCGGCGGTGGCGGGACCGGCGGGCGGCGGCGAGGCCGCGGCTCCGGAAGAGGAGCAGACCGAGTTCACGGTCACCCTGACCGCGGTCGGCGACAGCAAGATCAACGTCATCAAGGCCGTCCGCGAGCTCACGCAGCTCGGTTTGAAGGAGGCGAAGGACCTCGTCGACGCGGCGCCGAAGCCGGTGCTCGAGAACGTGTCGAAGGCCGACGCCGAGAAGGCGGTCGCGAAGCTGAAGGAAGCCGGCGCGACGGCGGAGCTGAAGTAGGCCTGAGCTTCCTGGGCTGAGCCTCGCCCCGGCGGGCGGGCTTTCGCCCTCGTGGCTGGTGCGGCTCGGGACGCTCCTCGATCCTGGGGATGCCGCGGACGACGGGAGTCCGCGGCGTCAGCCGGACCGTCTCGTCGAAGTGTCGAAAGGAGATCGCCCGGCCGCCGAGCAGTCTGTACGTCACGCGCTCGTGGTTGAACGCGACCTGGATCTGCCGGCCGAGGAAGCCGATCCGGAAGCTAAGCCGGCGGATGCGCGGCGGGAGCCGCGGGCGGAAGCCCAGCGATTCGCCGTGGTGGCGCATCCCTCCAAGGCCCTGCACGGCCGCGATCCACGCCCCCGCGAGCGAGCCCATGTGGACGCCGTCGCGGACGTTGTGCTCGAGGTCGTCGAGGTCCATCAGCGCCGCCTCGGCCAGGTAGTCGTGGGCGAGCTGCAGGTGGCCGACCTCGGCCGCCATGACCGACTGCGTGCACGACGACAGCGACGAGTCGCGCACCGTGATCGCCTCGTAGTAGGCGAAGTTGCGGGCCTTCTGCTCATCGGTGAACGCGTCGCCGCGCAGGTGCATGGCGAGCACGAGGTCGGCCTGCTTCACCACCTGCTTGCTGTAGAGGTCGAAGTAGGAGACGTGGAGGAAGAGCGGGTACTGGTCGGGGGAGGTGTGCTCGAAGTCCCACGTCTCGTGGTCGGTGAACTGGCTTGCCTGCTTGTGCACGTTGAGCTCCGGGTCCCAGGGGATGTAGACGTGATCCGCGGCGCGCCGCCACAGCCGTACCTCGGCGGCTTTCACGCCCAGACGTTTCGCCACGGCGCGGTTCCTCTGAGCCGCGTCTGCGGCGGCGCGTAGGTTCCGCTGCGCCATCAGGTTGGTGTAGACGTTGTTGTCCATCAGCGCGCTGTACTCGTCCGGACCGGTCACGCCGTCGATGCGAAACTCGCCGCCGCGGTCGAAGTGGCCGAGAGAGGCCCACAGCCGGGCGGTCTCGATCAGCAGCTCGGCGCCGGTGGAACGCTCGAAATCCCTGTCGGCCGTGGCGGTGACGTAGCGCAGCACCGCGTCGGCCACGTCGGCGTTGATGTGAAACGCCGCTGTGGATGCGGGCCAGTAGCCCGAGCACTCCTCGCCGCGGATGGTCCGCCACGGGAACGCCGCCCCTTTCAGCCCCAGGTCGCGGGCGCGCTTCCGGGCGCCGGGCAGGATCGAGTGCCGCCAGCGCAGCTCGTCGGCGACGGCCGGCGCGGCGGTGTAGGTGAGCATCGGCAGGACGAACGTCTCGGTGTCCCAGAACGTGTGGCCGTCGTAGCCCGGCCCGGTGAGCCCTTTGGCGGGGATCGCGCGCTGCTCGGCGCGAGCCGCGGCCTGGAGGACGTGGAACATGCCGAAGCGGATGCCGACCTGGACGTCGTCGTCGCCGTCCACCTGGACGTCAGAGTGGGCCCAGAAGTCGGCGAGGTAGCGACTCTGGGCGCGCGCGAGGCCGTTCCAGCCGTGGTCCCTGGCAGTGGTGAGCGCCCCCTCGACCTGGGCGCGCAAGGCGGGGATCGAGCGCAGGCTCGACCAGCCGTAAGCCACGAACTTGGTCAGCGTCAGCCGCTGGCCGGGCTTGAGGCGGGCGGTGACGGTGAACCGAGCGTGGTCCGGATGGGCCTCGCAAGCGAGGTCTGTTCCGCGTGGAGCGTCGAGCACGTGGTCCATCGCCGCCGCGACCCGCAGCTTGCTGTGCCGGGTGGAGTGGACGAGGACCGCACCACGGTCTGACCCTGCCGCCAGCTCGGCCGCGAAGGGCTGGTCGACGACGGCCCCGGACCGCGGGTCCCGTGCCGCCTCCTTCCCGAGCACGGGCTCGTTGGCGACGAGCTCCGACTGCAGCACGATGTCCACGGCCTGCTCCAGCGGCTCGACCTCGTAACGGATGGCGGCCAGCGCTCGGTGGACCAGCGAGACCAGGCGAGTCGACCGGATCCGCACGCGCCGGTGATTCGGCGACTCCCACTCGGCCTCGCGCGTCATGAGGCCCGACCTGAGGTCGAGCGTCCGCTGGTGCGCGACAAGGTTCCCGTACCGGACGTCGAACGGTTCGTCGTCGACCAGCAGGCGGATCACCTTGCCGTTGGTCACGTTGACGATGGTCTGGCCGGCCTCGGGGTAGCCGTACGCGGTCTCCGCGTAGGGCAGGGGCACCTCCTCGAACACGCCGTTCAGGTAAGAGCCGGAGAGGGAGTGCGGCTCACCCTCGTCGAGGTTGGCGCGCCACCCGATGTGGCCGTTGGACAGGGCGAAGATCGACTCCGTCTGGCCGAGGAGCTCGATGTCGAGCGACGTTTCGCGAACCGCCCACGGCTCGCAGGTGAAGCGGGGGTGGCTGATCATGCCGCCTGCCGCAGGAGCTCGGACAGGTCTCTGACCACGATGTCGGCGCCATGCCGCCTCAGCTCCTCGGCGTGACCGGCGTGGTCGACGCCGACGACGAGCCCGAAGCCGCCGGCCCTTCCTGCCTCGACGCCCGCCAGGGCGTCTTCGTAGACCGCGGCGTGCGCGGGCGGCGCGCCGAGCAGCGCGGCGGCACTGAGGTACGTGTCAGGCGCCGGCTTGCCGCGCAGGTGCTCGCGCTCGGCCACATTGCCGTCGACCTGGGCGTCGAAGAAGTCAGCGAGGTTGGCGGAGTGCAGGACCTCGGTGGTGTGCTTGCTCGCCGAGACGACGGCGATCCGCTTGCCCGCCCGGCGCACCTCGTGGAGGTAGCGCAACGACCCGGTGTACGTCTCGACCCCTCGATCGTGGATCAGCCCGACGAAGAGCTCGTCCTTGCGCGCCGCGATCCGTTCGACCAGGTCGGGTGCGGGTTCGATGTTCCTGGCTTCCAGGACCGAGCGGACGCCGTCGGCCCGGGGCTTGCCGTCGACGTAGGCGCCGTAGTCTCCAACCTGGTCGAACGGAACGTGGAACTCGTCGAAAACCTGCTTCCAGGCCCGGGCGTGGACGGTCGCCGTCCGGGTGATGACGCCGTCGAGGTCGAAAAGGCACGCGGCGATCTGGGGAGGCAGGCCGAGTGGAGAACTCATCTACATACAACGCGCCCCGCGTTACCCGTATATAAGCAAACAGACCGCGACCGATTGCTATCTCGCGGCGTGGATCGTCTGGCTGATCGCGCTCCTGGCCCTGTTCGTCTCGCGCCAGTACAGCGGCGGCGGGCCGAATGAGGGCCTCGTCGTGATCATCGGGTTGCTAGCGGCCTCCATGGTCATGTTCTGGGTGGCCGCCCTGGACCGGCTCGGGGCGCAGCACGACTGGGGCTGGTTCGCGGCCGTGCTGGTGCTCCACCTCGTCGGTCTCGGCATCGTGGGCATGGCCGCCTACAAATACGGCGGGCCGATCGACGTCGAGCTCTCGGAGCCGGGGGTCAGCTCCTAGCCCGCGCGGCCGCCTGGACGTGCTCGAGCACCAGGTCCATGCCTCGCTCGAGCTCCTCCTCGGTCACGCACCAGTGGGGTGACAGGCGGACGCGGCCGGGGCGTGAATCGACGATCACGCCGGCGGCGTGAAGACTCGCTTCCACCTCCTCGGGGCGCTCCGACTCCAGGGTGACGATGCCGCACCGCCGCGAGCGCTCGCGGGGAGTGAAGGTCCGGACCCCGGCCTCGTCGCACCGTTCCAGGACGCGGTCGGTCAGGTCGCGCAGCCTCTCCTGGATGTCGGCCACGCCGACCTCGAGCATCAGCTCCAGGCCGGCCAGCCCGGCGTAGTGGCAGGCGACCGCCCACGTCCCGGTCTCCAGGCGGCGCGCGTCGTCGGCGAACGTCAGCTCCTGCAGGGTGAAGGAGAACGGGTCGCGGGTGGCGAACCAGCCGGTGCCTTGAGGGCGGACGCGGGGGATCAGCTCCGGCCGGACGTAGATGAAGGCGTTGCCCGGGCCCCCGCTGACCCACTTCAGGCAGCCGCCGACGAAGGCGTCGCAGTCCATGGCGCCGACGTCCAGAGGCACGCAGCCACAGGTCTGGTAGCCATCGATCAGGCAGAGGGCGCCGGCGGCGTGGGCCGCGTCGGCGATGGCCCGGACGTCCTGGAGGTAGCCGGTCGTATAGAAGAGGTGCGTCGTCGCCACCAGCGCCGTCCGGGAGTCGATCCGTTCGGCGAAGGCCTCCGGCGGGATGGTCATGCCGTCCCTGGACGGCACGAACTCGACCTCGAAGCCTGGCCTGGACAGCCACTGGTGGCCGATGGTCGGGAAGTCGAGCTCGCCGATCAGGACCTTGTCGCGGCCCGGGGGGAGGGGGAGGCCGGTGGCCAGGGTGGTCAGGGCGACCGAGACGGACGGGGCGATCGCGGTCGAGCCGGCGGGGGCGTTCAGGAGCTCGCCGACCCTGGCCCGGAACCGCTCCAGCAGCGGCAGCCAGGCCGTGAACCAGACGGGGGTGCCCTGGGCGTCCCAGTCGGCGGCGTAGCGGTGCAGCGCCTCCATGCCGCGGCGGGGAAGAGGTCCGAGGGAGCAGGCGTTGAAGTAGATGCAGCGCTCCAGGAGGGGGAACTCTCGGCGGAGGGTTTTCCAGTCGGCCATCCAGTGGTATAGTCGCGGAAACCTCGGCCGGACGCCGGAGCGTCCGCGCCTGTTTAAGCGCCCCTCGAAAGGGGTAACTTGACGTATACTTGCCGTTTGTGCACGTCCCGGCCGCTCACGAAGCCCATTAGCTGAGCGCGCCCTTTTTTCCTGGAAGGAGAACGAATTGATCTCAGAGATGAGAGCCCCCGCGCGTATTAGCTATGGCCGCATCCCGAACCTCGTCGAGCTGAAGGACCTCATCGCCACCCAGCTCGAGTCGTTCAAGTGGTTCAAGACGGAGGGCCTGCGCGAGCTCTTCGACGAGATCAACCCCATCACCGACTACACCGGCAAGAACTTCGAGCTCAAGTTTCTCGACTACGAGTTCGGGCAGCCGAAGTTCAGCGTCGAGGAGTGCCGCAACCGCGACATGACCTACGCCGCGCCGCTCCGGATCCGCACCCGCCTGACCATCAAGGAGAC
>JBKPCW010000081.1:0-3291 GCA_046727555.1 Candidatus Dormiibacterota bacterium
GCCCATTGAGATTAGGCTCGCGGGCTCGAAGAAGGGCGCCATCACGTACCAGAGGATCGGAAAACCGGCCAGGAACTGGGCGGCGATCACGATCAGCACAGCACCCGCCTGGATCTCCCGCCTCCGCATGTCGACGTTGAAGAAGAACTTCGGGTTGCGGCTCCGGAACAGAGTCTCGACGACGTTCCATCCGTCCAGGCCCGGGACCGGCAGAAGCTGGAAGGCAAAGATCGAGAGGTTGAGGAAGACGATGACGAAGACGGCGGCCATGAGCAGGCCGGGGCCGGGGTCGTACGAGAACGGCAGACCAGCCCGAACCAGGGCTCGAAAGAGGACGCCGAGCACGATCGCGACCGCCAGGTTGGCCGCGGGGCCGCCGAGCTCGACGAGCACCTTCTTGCCGGTCGTGTTGATGCGATTGGACTGCACCGGGACGCGCCTGCCGAAGCCGACGAGCCAGGCGACGACGAAGATCAGGCCGATCGGCTCGATGTATCGGCGCGGGTCGAGCTTGAAGTAGCCGAAGTACCGGACGGAACGGTCGCCGAGGAAGTACGCGGCCGCGGCGTGCCCCATCTCGTGCACGGGGATGGCGACGACGACCGCCGGCACCAGCAGCAGCAGCCGGATCAGGACCTCGGTGAACGATAAGGTCACTCGATCGGGATCTTGCGGTCGCGCGTCGTCCTGCGTCGCCGCGAGGTCACGCGGCGCACGCGGCGCGTCGAAGGTTCGGGCGCCACGCGGTTCTCGTAGATGAGCATCAGCGCGGTGATGAGCTCCCTCTGCGCGTTGAGCAGGTGCACCTGCGCCGCGGGCGGCACCATGTCGGTCAGGAGGTGCCCCACGCGTGAGCCCAGCTCGTTGATGAGCTCGATGACGCGCTCGCCGTCGCGGCTCACCGCTTGCCCTCCACCGTCCGGGGAGCGAACCGGACGCGCAGCTCGCCGGACTCGATCGAGGCGCCGGCGGTCTCCCGGCGGGCCAGCACCCTCGGGAGCGTGATCTCGCGCCGGTAGTTGCCGACGGTGACGTAGAGGTCACCGTTGTGCCGGCTCAGGTCCACGTCCGACTTGTCGACGAAAGGCACCTTGAGCGACAGCACGTAATCGCTCCCGTCCTTATCTATGCGCTGGGCGTTGGACGTGGCGAAGCGGCGCGCCGGATCGTCGTCGCCGTAGATCGCCTGGGCCATGCGCGACAGCATCTTCTCGCCCACCACCTCGCTATCGAACAGCGGCACGTTGAAGATCGGGATGCCCGCGAACGATTCCTCGACCTCGACCTGATAGCGGTGATGGATGCGCTGCCACTTCTGGAAGAGCTCGTCGTGCAGGTCGCCGGGCAGGAGGCGGTTCACGACGACCGCGTCCGTCACGTAGCCGAACAGGCTCAGATACGTGTAGGCGCGCTTGGCCTCCTTGACGACCATCTTCTCGAGGTTGAGCACGATCCGGACGGTCGTGATCTCCGGGTCGGTCAGCACCTTGCGCATGCCGTCCAGGTCCATCAGCAGGTCCTTCAGCGACGCGTAGACCTCGTCCGACGGCAGCGGCATGTTCATCATCGGCTGCAGCACGGGACGGGCGACGCGCATGGCGCGGCGCGACCACGGATAGATCTTGTCCAGCCACCACTTGGCGGCGTCCGGGAAGGTCAGCAGCTGCAGGGTCTCCCCGGTTGGCGCGCAGTCGACGATCAAAACGTCGTGCTCGCCGCGCTGCGCGTAATGCTTGATCCACATCAGCGAGGCGACCTCGTCCATGCCAGGTGGGTTCGCGACCTCGTCGGCGAGCACCTCGTCCAGGCCCTGCGTGGAAAAGACCTCGACGGCGTATTCGTGCAGCTTGGTCCAGTGGCGCTGCATCTCGTGCAGCGACGAGACCTCGTGCGCCCACAGGTTCTTGCCGACCTGCGTGGCCTCGGTCCCGAGCTCGATGTCGAACGAGTCGCCGAGCGAGTGCGCCGGGTCTGTGCTCATGACCACGGTGCGGTAGCCGGCGGCGGCACAGCGCACGGCCGTGGCCGCGGCCACCGAGGTCTTGCCCACCCCACCTTTGCCGGTGAAAAGAACGACTCGCACGCGGTGAGTTTACGTTTGGGTCTGGTCGGTCTGCCTTGCGGTGTCCCTGGCCGCGTCGTCCTCCATGTGGCCCTGCACCAGCGACTCGACGTGCTTGAGGACCTGCACCGTCACCTCGGTGTTGTGCTCGATCGCGCGCAGGATCTGCACGTTCTGGCGGTCGGCCTTGTCGGCCTCGGTGGCCGCGTGCTCCAGCGTCAGCCGGTCTTTTTGCGCCTGCCGGTTCCCGGCCAGGAGCAGCACAGGCCCGGTGTAAGCGGCCTGCGTCGAGAAGGCGAGGTTCAGGAGGATGTACGGGTACGGGTCGAGGTGAATTCTGCCCGTGATCTGGAGCGAGTTGATCGTGATCCACGCCGCCACCAGGAAGGTCTGGATGATGAGGAACCGCCACGAGCCGATGAACGAGGCGATGCCGTCGGCCAGGCGTTCGCCGGTCGTCGCCTCGTCGTGATGCATGACGTTGACCGGGTGCTTGTTGTCGGTGGCGTACCTGGGCCGGCGGATGGCCCGCTTGGTGGCTGCGGTCGTCACAGCGGCCGAAACTCTAGCGTTTCGGACCGGCGTTTCGGCCGGGTTAGTGGACCAGCTGCGGGATGGCGAACGAGCCGGCGGCCAGCATCACGATCATGGCGGCGCCGACGACCACGAGCCGGACCAGGTCCTTGGTGAAATACGGCACGCGGTCGAGCGGAATCGAGGGATCCGCCGACTCGACGACGTAGCGGCCTCCACGGCCTTTGATGATCTGGTTGCGCGCGCCGAGGGAGAGCTCGACCGCGCGGACCAATGCCTGGTCGCCGCCGACGCGCGCCTGGGAGACGCTGCGTTGAGCCGCCCCGACCTGGACGCCACCCGAGCCCGTGCCGGTGGGCGTGAGCGGCCCGGGCGGCCGCATCGGCTGCCGGTATTTCGCCTTGACTCGCTTCTTGCCCTTGCGCCCCATAGATCTGCAAGTCTAGTGGTGCTTTGACGGAGGCCGACCTGGAGGGCAGGGCAGGCAGGCGGCTGGGGGAGCGGTTTCTGGGTCGTGGGGTGCGACTCGGGAAGGGGTCCGCCTGCCTGTCGTTGGGCCGTGGGACTCAACGGGATGAGACGTTGGCTACGATATGTTGAGTCCCGGGTGAAGTTATAACCCCGAATGAGCGCACTGTCAAGACCTGATGACATAACAGTCGCATTGCAACCGCCTCCGCTGGCTGCCTTACCTG
>JBKPCW010000082.1:0-14237 GCA_046727555.1 Candidatus Dormiibacterota bacterium
AAGTTGAGAGTCTGCGTCATGTCGCCCTTGATCAGGAGCGAGTCGATGGGCGTCCAGCGTTCGGGCTGGTAGCCCAGCAGGGTGAACATCGCGTCGAGCTGATGCGTGCGGGCCGCTTCGTCGATGCGGTCGTTCACGCCCCGCGCGTAGGCCAGCAGCGCATCGCGCGAGGGGTCGCCCGGTGACAGCTGCCGCCACTCGAGCTGCGCCGTGCGCAGCAGGCCGAGCTGGAGCTCGAACCGGTCGGAGTCGATGGCCGCCTTGCCGACCACCTGGGACAGGCGCCCCGCGCCCTGGCGACGCATCAGGTCCATCTGGAAGAGGCGGAAGCGCGCGTGCACGTAGCCGGTGGCGAGGAAGAGGTCGTGGTCCGTCTGCGCCTTGACGTGGGCGGTCCCGTCCTTTTCCAGGTAGACGGTGACCGGCTGCTGGAGCCCGTCGAGCTTCAGGGTGCGGTTGGTGTCGCTCGCGTCCGCGGCCATCGTCCAGGCTCCGGTCACCGGGTTGAAGGCGGGTCCGAGCGCCGGCAGGCCCGCGGCCATGAGCGGGAAGAAGGCGACGTACAGGACCGCCGCCGCGACGAGCAGCGCCGCGGCCAGGTTCACCACGCGGAGGGAGGAGGCGCGGCGCACAGTCTGTGCCGCGGAGTTTAAGTCTCTTCCTTCCCCGCTTCCTCTTTGCCCCGCCGCGCGATCTCGGACACCACCGCCGGGTCGGCCAGCGTCGTGGTGTCGCCGAGAGGCCGGTTCTCCGAGACGTCGCGCAGCAGCCGGCGCATGATCTTCCCCGAGCGAGTTTTGGGCAGCTCCGGCGTGAACACGATGTTGGCCGGGGCCGCGAACTTTCCGATCACCTTGCCCACGTGATCGCGCAGCTCCTTAAGCATCTGCGGCGATCCATCCCTGCCGCCCTTGAGGGTCACGAAGGCGACGATGGCCTGGCCCGTCTGCGCGTCGTTGCGGCCGGCGACGGCGGCCTCGGCCACCGCCGGATGGCTGACGAGGGCGCTCTCGACCTCGATGGTCGAGATGCGATGACCAGACACGTTCATCACATCGTCGATCCGGCCCAGCAGCCAGAAATCTCCGTCCTCGTCGATGCGCGCCCCGTCGCCGACGAAGTAGGTGTCCTTCCAGCGGCTCCAGTACGTCTCCTGGTAGCGCTCGGGGTCGCCGAAGATTCCGCGCAGCATGGCCGGCCACGGCTTCCGGATGACGAGGTAGCCGCCGCCGCCCGGCGGGACCTCGCTCCCGTCGTTGCTGAAGACGGCCGCGTCCACGGTCGGAAACGGCTTGGTCGCGGAGCCGGGCTTGAGTGTGGTGATGCCGGGAAGCGGTGTGATCAGGATCATCCCCGTCTCCGTCTGCCACCACGTGTCCACCACAGGCGTGCGGTTGGCGCCGATGTGCTCGCGGTACCAGACCCAGGCCTCGGGATTGATCGGCTCACCCACGGTGCCAAGCAGGCGCAGCGAGCTGAGGTCGTGATTCGCGGCGTACTCGGGACCCCACTTCATGTGCGTTCGGATCGCGGTCGGCGCCGTGTACAGGATGTCGACCTTGTAGCGCTCGACGATCTTCCACCACCTGTCCTTGTCGGGAAAATCCGGCGTGCCCTCGTAGACGACGCCGCTGGTCCCGTTGGCGAGCGGCGCGAAGACGATGTAGCTGTGACCGGTGACCCAGCCGATGTCGGCTGCGCACCAGTACACCGAGTTCGGCTTCACGTCGAAGATGTAGTGGTGCGTCGTCGCGACGCCGACCAGGTAGCCGGCCGTCGTGTGGATGATGCCCTTCGGCCTGGCGGTCGTGCCGCTGGTGTAGAGCAGGTAGAGCAGGTCTTCTGAGTCCATCGGCTCGCACGCGCAGTCTTTCGGGTCGTCGCTGACGTCCTTCAACACGTCGTGCGCCCACACGTCGCGACCCTGCATGAACGCGACGTCGCCGCCGGTGCGCCGCACGACAAGGCAGCGCTTGACGGAGGGCGATTGCTCCAACGCCGCGTCGGCGTTCCCCTTCAGAGGCACCCTGCTGCCGCGACGCCAGCCTTCGTCCTGGGTGATGAGCAGCTCGCACTGCATGTCGTTCATTCGGCCGGACAGAGCCTCCGCGCTGAAGCCACCGAAGACCACGGTGAAAGGCGCGCCGATGCGCGTGCAGGCGAGCATCGCGGTCGGAAGCTCGGGGATCATGCCCATGTAGATGCCGACGTGCGTCCCTTTCTTGACGCCCAGCTTCTTCAGCGCGTTGGCAAACCGGACGACTTCCTTCTGCAGCTGGCCGAAGGTGATCTGGCGGCGGTCGTCCTCGGGCTCGCCCTCCCAGAAGAAGGCGACCTTGTCTCCGAGGCCGGCGTCGACGTGGCGGTCGACGCAGTTGTAGCAGACGTTGAGCTTGCCGCCGAGGAACCACTTCGCGTACGGGGGCTTCCATTCGTACAGCTTCGACCACGGCTCGAAGAACGTGATCCGCTTCGATTCCGCGGTCCAGAACTCGTCGAAGCCCTGGCCGTAGATCTCGGGCCTGGCGTTGGCCTGCCTGGCGAACTCGGGGCTCGGGGGATACCTGCGCTCTTCGACCTGCAGCGTCTCGATGGCATGCCCGCCCGAACTCAATTCACTCATGAGGCCCAGTATGCCCGGCTCCGTGTAAGGAGTGCTGATCGCACTCCTGAAGGTCTAACCTTTCGGGCTTAGGAAGGCTCTCCGGGGGAATTGGGGCCGACCTGAGGGAACGAATCGGTGCAGCCGGGGATCGTGGGATTGCGAGGGGCGCTGATCGCCGCGTGGGAGGCGGACCTTCGGGCCGTCCGCCAGGACACGTTCGACCCCGGGCGCGGGCGCGAGGCCCTCGTGTTCATTCAGCGCTTCTACACCCTCATCTCGGATCTGCGCACTGCGATCCAGCGCGCGTGGGGTCCCGGCAGCCACGTGCACGTCGTCGACTCGCCCGAGGTGGGCGGGCCGGGGCCGCGGGTGTCGCAGTCTCGCGTCCGGCTGCGCAACCACGGTGAGCTCGTCGCCGTCGAGCTGTTCTCGTACGCCGACGGGTCGTACCGCGCCAACCCCGGCGCCGGGCTGGACCGCGACATCCGCGTCGTCGACGTCGATGCCCTGACGCTCGTGACCGAGCTCTACCGGACCGCGATCGACTTCCTCGAGCATGCCCTGGGCCTGGACCTTCAGCTCGGTGATTCGTCGTGGCTCTACGAGCACGTCGCGACCAACAACTTCCTGGCGTCGGCGCGGTGGGCGACGCTCGGCGAGGTCTACCGGCTGGCGACGCGCGAGTTCGCGGTGGCCGAAAGCTTCGAGAACGTGGTCGCGATGCTCGGTCCGAAAGAAGGGGCGGCCGGGTCCAATGGCGCGAACGGGTCCAACGGCTCCGCGGCCGACGCCGAGCTCGTCCTCTCGGTCGAGCAGCTGCAGCGATACCACGAGCCGCAGGCGGACCTCGGCAACTTCCTCCAGCTCGTGCACCTCGCCGTCGAGGCGGACCGGGAGGACCGGCGTGTCTTGAGCGAGGAGGTAGCCTCCGCGCTCACGCTCGACCCCCTCGCCATCCGCAAGTTGGGCCTCCTGGTGTCGGCCTCTCCCGACGTCTGTCGCGAAGGCGAGTTTGCGTCCGACTTCTCGTCCTGGAGCTTCCTCGCGTCCTACAACGCCCACTTCTTCCGGCGCGTGCACACGATCGACGACTTCCTGGTCCTGCAGGCGTCGCTCGTGCCCCGGGCCGCGTCGGAGGGCACGACGACGACCACTCCCGGTGAGGGTGGCAAGGGATTCAAGGTCGAGGAGGGGGCCTCGCTGCCGGACGGCATCGTCACCTTCCTCATGACCGACGTCGTCGAGTCGACGCCGCTGTGGCTCCAGAGCCGGGCGTCGATGTACCAGGCGATGCGCCGCCACGACCAGCTCCTGACCTCGGCGATCGAAACCAACTCGGGGATCGTGCTGAAGGAGCGCGGCGAGGGCGACTCCTTCTTCGCTGTGTTCCTGCGCGCGACCGACGCGGTGGTGGCCGCGGTCGAAGCGCAGATGGCGATCCAGTCGGAGTCGTGGCCCGACCACATCACCCTCGCGGTCCGGATGGCCGTGCTCACCGGCGAAGCGGACGCCCACGAGCGCGACTACCGCTCGCCCGCGGTCAACCGCTGCGCCAAGTTGCGAAGGCGGGCGGTGGGCCGGCAGATCCTCGTCTCCGAGACCACCTACTCGATCGTCGCCGACATACTGCGCGAGGACATCCGGCTGGTGTCAGTGGGCAAGCGCCGGCTGGAGGGACACGACCGGCCCGAGGAGGTCTACGTGGTCGAGCACGCGGAGGTCGACCTGGAGGCGAACGTGGCCCAGGACGAGGTGCTCGCCTAGGCTCGCCGTCGATTTCCTACCGGTTCGTCGGATGGAATAGCCGGCCTGTGGAACCCGATACCCTCATTACCGTGATTCAACCGAGGGTGCGTTCGCGGTTTGTGGAATCGGGTTCGGTCGTCCTGGTCGGGTTCGCGGCCGCCCTCTGGGCCTTCGATGCGTACTTCCGGCCCGGCCTGACCAGGCAGCTCAGCTCCGGCCAGATCGTCCTCGTCGAGGACCTGTTGATCAGCCTCTGCCTCGTGCCGGTGATCGTGGCCAATCGGGCCGAGCTGCGCCGGCTGAGCGGCCGCCGCTGGCTGGCCCTGGTCGCGATCGCGTTCGGGCCGCAGGCGATCGCGACCGTGCTCTTCACCAAAGCGATCGGTTTCTCGTTCAGCAACCCGGCGGCGCCGAACTTCGACGTCCTGCACGAGGTCTACCTGCTGTACCTGCTCCAGCCCGTGTTCGGCCTCGCCTTCGCGCGCATCTTCCTGGGCGAGAGGCGCAAGCGCGCCTTCTGGCCGCTGGCCGCGGTCGCGCTGGCCGGCGTCTACCTGATCGTGTTCGCCGACGACCCGGCCGCGCCCTGGAAGATCCGCCACCCCGAGCTGGTCGCGGGCCTGCTCGTGCTGGGTGCCGTGGTCATGTGGGGATCGGGCACGGTGCTGGGACGTTACGCCCTCGAGGGGGTGAGCTTCCCGGTGACGACGAGCATGCGTTTCGTGCTCGCGCTGCCGTTCCTGCTCGTGATCGTGCTGCTGGACCGCGGCACGGGCGCGTTCAGCGGCTACTCGGTCAGCCAGCTGCCGAGCTTCCTGGGCATCGTGCTGGTGCCGGGCCTGCTCGCGATGCTCCTGTACTACCTGGCGCTCTCCCGGACCCCGGCGTCGCTCGCGACCATCGCCGAGCTCGGCTACCCGCTGGCGCTGTTCTTGATCTTCTCGTTGCCCGCCCCCGTCGGCGAGGGCGTGCCCCTGAAACCGGTGGAGCTCGTCGGCGCCGCATTGCTGGTAGGCGGGGTCGTGACGCTCAACTTCCTGAAGGCGCGGGACGTGGTCGAGGTCCCGCCCGAGCGGCTGGCCCGTGTCGCGGAGTCGGCCTGAGGAGAGGAGAAACCGCCTGATCGTCGCCTACTACATATAAGTAAGGACGCGAGCCCGGTAGGCGGCTGTCGCCCGTCGCCAGCTCGCCCACACTCCGCCGAGCATCACGACCAGGAAGACCCCGAGCCCGAGCGCCAGCAGCGTGGGAGCGAGCTTGCCCGCGCCGACGGCCTGCACCAGCGGAACCCAGTCGACGGTCGCCGCGGCGTTCAACCAGGCGATTGCTCCACAGCCGAACGCGAAGCATGCGAGCGTCCAGCGCCTCTCCGCGGTCGACATCTGCCCGACATCAAAGCGGCGTGGCCGCGACGTCACCGGGATGTTGCGCACGCGAAAGAGCAGCGCGAGCCAGGCGACGAACATCAGCACGCCGACGGAGAGGGCGATCCACGGGTAGGCGGTCTTGTCGATGGGCGACAGGTCCGAAGAGCCGGCCCACGCCGCCATCGGCAGCGCCCAGATCAGGCTCGTGACGGCGGCAAACCCCGTGCGGCCGAAGCGATCGACGAGTCGGTTCACGATGTCGGGTACCTCTCGGCGAGATAGTCCTCGAATGTGATCTTCCCATCCCGGTGTTCCGGCGTCGTCAGGTTTCCCGCGGCCCACTGCGCGCGGAATCGGAAAGGCATGGGCACGTTGACGAGCCGGCGATGCTCGTGGCGCGCCGCCAACCAGGATTCGGCAAGGTTCCTGAGATCCGTGACCTCAGGCCCGCCGAAATCGTCGAGCAGCCCACCGGGCGCGCCGAGCACCACCTCGACCACGCGCGCGGCCACCTCCTTCGCCTCGACTGGTTGGAGCCTGGATGCGAAGGGCAGCACGATCATGCCGGGCACGCGCGAGGAGCGTTGCAACACGACGTCGATGAGGTCGTGGAACTGCGTGGCGCGCAGGATCGACCAGGGAATCTTGCCTTCGCCAACCACGGCCTCCGCTTTGAGCTTGGTCACGTGGTACGGGTACGAGCTGCGATCGGTGCCGACGATCGAGGGGAAGACGAGGTGCCTGATGCCCGCGCGCGCGGCGGCGTCGACCAGGCGACGCGTCGCGCCAACGTCCGATCGACTTCGCAGCGATTCCCGCGCACCGGTGGCGGCGTGCACGATCGCGTCCATCCCGACGAGGGCGCGGTCGAGACCCTCGCTGGTTGTAAGGTCGCCGCGCACCGCGTCGACGTGGCCGCGCGGGTTGCGGCTGAAGATTCTTGCGCGATGCCCCGACTGCCGCAGGAGCATCACCACGTGGCGGCCGAGGGCACCGGTCCCGCCGGTGACCAGGACGTTCATCAGTCGCGCGCGCCGAGTTGCTCGCCGAAGAAGTCGAGCACCCGCCGCCATGCATCGGCCGACGCCTGGCGGTCATAAGCGGGCCCCGTGTCGTTGAAGAAAGAGTGTCGCGTCTCGGGATAGACCTTGATGTCGTGCGCGATGTGATAGGTGTCGAGGGCTTTGTCCAGCGACCGCCCCGCGCCCGCGGTGAAGTCGCGGGCTGGGTAGGAACCCACCACCGCGCATGATCGCTTGACCACCTCCAGCGGTCTCGGGTTGACGCCGTAGAAGGGAGCGATCGCCTTCAGGCGTGAGTCCGAGCAGGCCCACGCGATGGCGAACGAGCCGCCCATGCAGAAGCCGATGGCGCCGAGACGTTGAGGGTCGACCTCGGTCTGCCTGGCGAGATAGGTGAGCGAAGCCTTGAGGTCGTCGACGCCGTAGCGGTTGACCGAGCCCATGAGCATCCCGGCCATGTAGCGCGCCATGCAGACGGCGCGGTTGCGGCCGGTGAACAGGTCGGCGCCAAGGGCGGCGTAGCCGGCGCCGGCAAAACGGTGGGTGACGTCGCGGATGTGGTCGTTGAGGCCGTAGGCCTCGTGGATCACGACGAGGGCGGGGAAGGGTCCCTCGCCCTCGGGCAACGCGAGGTAGCCTCCGCCCTTCAGCTCGCTCGTCGGGATCTGGCGCGTCTGCATCCTGTGGTGGGGCTCAACCTGAGATCGTAACGGCGGCCGGATGCGGGAGCGCGGCTGGAGGGCGCGGGAGGCGGCGGGTATCCTTTACTTGCCCGATCCGAGAGCGCGTCGTGGGCCCGTGGCGCAGTTGGGAGCGCGTCTGAATGGCATTCAGAAGGTCAGGGGTTCGAATCCCCTCGGGTCCACCAACCCGGTCTCGACGGGTGGGCCGAGGGCCCAGCCGGTCTTCATTTCACTACTTGACCTGGCGGTCCCTGAAATTTTTCTTGACGTTTTTTTTCGCGGTGCTACACTTCGCCAACTTCATAGCCGCCACGCGCACCGTATCTAGAGGGAGGAAGGGTGTTCGGTCGGGGTTGGTTGCCTCTTGTGGCAACTTCGTGCTTTGTCGTCCGGCTCGGCTGATCGCCATCTCGCCAAGCATTTGATCAAGCCTGCGCTGATCGGGATGGGATCGCTGACATGGTCGATGGCGGTCGTGACCGCCGGGGCGGTCGTGCTCACCGCCGTGAGCCAATGGGCGCCACCGGTGCAGGCCACGTCCACGCCATCCCTGCAGTCCCAGCCTCCGGCGCGCGCGCCGGCCGCAATCGTGCGTCTGAGCGAAGGCCCTTCCCCTGGCCTGGTGACCATCCAGATGGACCGTCCGTTTGCCGATGCCCGAGTCGAGCAGCTGAGCGACAAGCTGGGCACGCAGGTCGTGGGCTCGTACCCCGCTTTCGGGACCTACGTGCTGGCTCTGCCTCGGATCCAGATTTTCGTGGACAGCGCCACGTCGGGCACGGTGTACTTCCCGAGCCTCGCCAGCGATGAAGACATCCGGAGCTACGTGCGTGACAACCAGCTGACGATCACGCGCTGGGATCACAACGCGGAGTACAAAGGCCGCATCGCCGAGGTCGCCCTCCCCAAGATCGAGCTGCAACTTGTCGATCCCCTCCTCGGCCTGTTCCACGCGCGGCTTCCCCTGAACGTCGATCCTGCGCGTCTTGCGGCCTGGGCGAAGTCGATCAACTTCGTGGTCAGGAGCTACGACAGGGCAACTGGCAGCGCCACGCTGCAGATCGGAGCGTTCGCGAAGCTTGCCCTGAGGTCACCGATTCCGATGACACCTCGGACGATTCGCTTCACGCCTCCCGCCCCGCTGCCGGCGGTCGTCTTCCGTCCCCCGACGGGGTTGACGATCGAGGCCGGGACGGCCGGTCCGAAGCTCACCTGGCATGCCGGCACAGGCGCGGTCGGCTACGCCATCTACCGCTCGGCCACGGGAGCGGGCTCCGCCGGCTACGCGTACCTGGGTCAGACCTCCCTGATCACGTACACCGATGGGACGGCGCCAGCCGGCGCGAGCTACTACCGGGTTATGGCGATGCATTCCTGCAATGCGACGACCATCGATCGCGGCGGCTGCCAGACGTCTCAGCCGGCGTTCGATTCGCGGTATGCGACCGACCCGGTGGTGGTCACGCAGTTGGCGCCAGCCACGGCAACGACAACTGGCACATCCAGCTCCACGGAAACATCGAGCTCGACATCAACCCCTCCTGCAACAACGACCCCTCCCGCAACCACGACCAACACCGACAGCTCGACGACCACCACGCCTCCAGACACGACGACGCCTCCCGCAACCACGACCAACACCGACAGCTCGACGACCACCACGCCTCCCGACACAACGACGCCGCCCGCCAATCAGACCGACACCTCGCAGACCGCAACCCAGACGCAGCCGGCGATCACCCCACCAGACACCACGTCCGGCAGCGGCGACACCACGACCACGACCGACGGGACAACGGGCACCGGCGTTCAGCAGCCGGCTCCGATCGCTGCCCCGCCGACGACATCGCCGGCTGGTGAATTCCAGGCGGTGGCTCAGGACGGACATGTGGTGCTCAGCTGGTTCCCGGTGGCGGGAGCGACGTCCTACCGAATCTATCGGGCGCAGGAAAGTGGCCAGCCGATCCTGATCGGAACCGCCACCGGAAATTCGTTCGTCGATGTCGGGGGCTCGAGTGGAACGCCCTACACGTACCAGCTCGTCCCGATGATTGGAGCAGCAGCGAGCTCCGCGTCGTCGTCCGCGACCGTGACCTGGATAGCGCCGACGTCGCAGCCGACGATCCTTCAGATGCTGCCATCCGGATCGACGCTTGCGGGCAAGGTCCAGCTCCGACTCGACGCGCGAACCGGCAGTGGTGCCGGTTCGGTCACGTGGACCCTCGTGACCGGCGCCGGCTCGACGGAGCTAGGCACGTCGACGGCGAGCAGGCTGGCGGGCGACCCGCTCGCGTGGACCTCGACGATGACGTGGAACTCGGCGGCGGTCGCGGACGGTGCGTACACCGTGCGCGCGGTCGTGACCGACGGCGCCGGCAACAGCGTCGAGGTCTCGCAGGCATATCGCGTCGACAACAGCCGGCCACCGGCGCCGACCGCTTTCACCGCAACGACGATCCCAGGCGGCATCGCGTTGACCTGGCTGCAGCCGTCTTACGCGCCCGCGGCGCTGTATCGCCTGTACCGCGACGCGATCGCTACGCCGATCGCCGAATTGGGCAGCGACCGGCGCTCTTACACCGACACCTCGGCGGGCGCAGGTTCCCACACTTACCGGCTCGTGCTCGTCGCCACGTCAGGCGCGGTGAGCGCCGAGGCAACGGTGAGCGCCGTTGCCGGCTCCGGCACGCCGGCGACCGTGGTCGCTGTCGGGGTGCTCACGCCGTCAGGCGCCACGCTGGTGTCCGAGGGCCGCGTGACAGGTCGGCTGCTGCTGGAGGCGGACGTATCGCCCGCCGCGGAAGCGTCCTTCGAGTACAGCTCCGACGGCGCGAACTGGGTGAGGGTTGCGCAGGTCGCGGTGTGCAACGACGGCGTGTGCCGCATCGACTGGGACGCGAGCGCGCTTGGCGCCGGTCACTACCACGTCCGCGGGAGGGTGGGCGGCGTCGTCAGTGACGCCAAGACGTTCTTTGTCGAGGCTGCGACTCCGTTGGCGGCCCCGCAGAAACCGATCGCGATCGTCGGCGCTGGTGGCATCACCATCGAGTGGGCGGCGCCAACAGCATCCTCGCCGCTCGCGTACTCGGTCTGGAAGAAGATCGACGGGGACTGGACGCTGATCGGCAGGGTGGGCGCCACCAACTATGTGGACGCCGTCGCCGGCGCCGCCAGCCTCGAATACCGCGTCCAGGCCGTGGACGGCGACGGCGTCGATGGCCAGCCTTCACCCTCGGTCACGGTCAGCCAGACCGGAACCTCGGCCGTCTCTGCATCGTCTTCGACGAGCGCGCCGGACGGCCTGAGGGCCGTCTCCGGGGTCGGTGGCGTGGCGCTGACCTGGAACGCGGCCGGCACGCCCGTGGCCTATTCGGTGCAGAGGTCTCTGGTTGCGGGTGGCGCCTTCACCGAGATCGGCACCACGTCCGAGACCAGCTTCTTCGACCGCGCGGGCCCAATCGGAGGCCAGGCCTATTACCGGGTCGTCGCTGCGGTCGCGGCTTCGCCGGCGGTCGCGGGCTTGTTGATCCCGGCCCCACGCGCCTCGTCGACTGCCGCGACGCTGGTGGCCGCGGCCGGTTCGGCGTTTGCGGTCCCCGGCGACCTTCAGCTTGGCGTGCAGGCTTCGACCGGCTCGATCCTGGCCGGTAACGTGGTCACCGTCGCCGCCACCGGCTCTGTGATCGGCCCTATCAGCTCCGCCAGGGTTGAGGTCCAGGCGACGGGCGGCTCGTGGCAGGCGGTGGCGATCCTGCCTGCCGCCTCGAGCAGCACCGGCTGGGCCTCGCTGGGGAGCATCGCGACCTCGATGCTGGCGGAAGGCGCCTACTCGGTCCGCACCGTCGCGCTCGCGCCCGGCGGTACGGTCGTGGATACAACCGCACCCGTGCAGCTGCAGGTACAGCACACCGTTGCAGCGCCTCAGTCGGTCGCCGCGGAGATCGCCGGCCAGGCCGTCCTGGTCTCCTGGATGGCGCCCGCGAGCTCGCTGCCGCTGACCTACTCCGTCTACCGCTTCGACGGGACGACTTCGGGCTATGCCCTCGCGGCGTCGGGCCTGTCGACCACGAGCTTCCAGGACGCGTACCTGCCCGGGGCCACCGAGCTCGCGTACGTGGTGACAGCCTCTGACGCCGTTGGCAACGAGAGCGCGCTTTCGCTGCCGGCCTCGATCAGCACCCCCGCCAGCTGGAACCTGCTCGCTCCGTCTGTGAGCCTGCCCGCCGTGACTGCCGCCGGCAGCGGCAGCGTGGTCAGCGTGAGCGCAGGCTCCCGCAGCGGGATCTCATCGGTTGAGTTCATGTTCGCCCCGGCCGGGAGCGGCGCCTGGATCGCCATCCCCGGACCCACGCCGCTGCCGCGCGCGATCGGCGGCAGCCCGTCGATCAGCCAGTTCGCCAGCGCCACGTGGGCCGCCTTCTGGAGCACCAGCTCGCTCGAGGGCGCTTATGACGTCAAAGTGAGAATCTCAGATCTCGTGGGCAACATCGCCGAGCAGGTCACCAACGTGACCTTCGCCGATGCCGCCCCTCGCGGCCCCCCAAGCCTGGTCCTGAACGCAATACCCATCGCCGGCGGCGTGCGGCTGACCTGGCCCACCGCTGGCGGCACTTACCAGGTCCGCCGTTCGGCCACCGGCTCGAACGGGAGCTTCTCGGTCATCGCCGAGACCCAGTCCTCGACCTACGACGACCTCACCTCCCTGCCCGGTGTCTCGTACGCCTACCAGATCTGGGCGCAGGGATCGGCGTTCAGCCAGATCGCGACCCTGAACACCCCACTGACTCCCGGCCACGCCATCGCAACCGCGGACGCGGGCGGCACGGCCGTCAGCGAAGGCGGCACGGCCGTAGTGACCTTGCCGGCAGGCAGCGTCTCCGGGACGGTCTCGCTCTCCGTCACTCCGTCCAGCGTCCTGCCCACTGGGATCCTGCCGCTGTCGACGGTCTTCAACCTGAGCGCCGTCGACACCGTGACGGGCGCGTCGATCGACTCGTTCGCCAGCGCGCCGGTGCTGACCATCAAATACGACCCGGCGGGACCGACTCCCACCTCGATCTACTACATCGACCCCTACGGCAACGCAATCGCGGTTCCTTCGACGATCGATCCCGTCGCGCACACCATCAGCGCCGCGCTGCCTCACTTCAGCGCCTGGGTGTCGGGTCTAGCGGTCAACGTCTCGCTCAGCGCCAGCCTGACCACCGTCGACCTCCCGGGGACCGACACCACGACGCTGACCGCCACCGTGACCGATCAGAGCGACAACTCGGCCACCACCGCGGCGCCAGTCAGCTTCTCATGGGATTTCGGCACGCCCAGCTCGTCGACGTGCACGACCGACTCCTTCGGCCAGTGCTCGATAGACCTCTCAAGCAGCACGCGAGGCGTCGCCAACGTCAGCGCCTCGGTCGAGAGCTACACGAGCAACACAGTGGTGATCACGTTCCGCGCCCCCATGGTGCCGACGCTGACGGGCGGTCACAGCCATGCCGTCGAGCTGGACGCCGACAGCACGAACGTCTACCTGACTGTCGACGGCTCCACGGACACGGAGCCGATCTCGCAGGTCAACGGCGTCTCAGTGACCGGTGAAGCGAACCAGGCCAACACCTTCACTATTGATGTCGGCGCCGACACCAACCTGCCACAGGGTCAGATCCCGGTGACGTTCACTGGCGGCTCTGGCGGCACCAACACCATCGCGGTCACCCGCCACGTCGACGTCACGCTCTCCAACATCCTGTTCAATATCCCCACCTTCCGCACTTACACGCTGAGCGGGATCGCGAACGCCAGGCTCACGAGCGAATCGGGGAGCGCGACCTTCAACTCGTTCATGTACGCCGGCGCGGTGAGGTTCGTACTCGGCAGCACGTTCGGCTCCCCGACCGTCAGAGCCAACCCCTCCGGAGCCGGCTCCACGCTCGACTTCACCGGCAACACCGGCACCTTCACCATCTCCGGCAACACCATCACCAGCAGCACCGGCGATTCGGTGACGGTCGACGACTCGGGCGGCGCCCGTGCGATCACGGCCTACGCGTACGACTTCACCTTCGGGGTCGGTTACAAGACCGCCATCAACGGTGTCTTCGCCAAGATCGACAGCTACGTCAGCGGCCTGCAGTCGACCCTGGCGCTGCTGAGCAACCTGCTGCCGCTGCTCGACCCGGCCGCCCAGGGGACGATCGCCAAGATCGTCGGCCTGGTCGAGACTTTCGACCAGCTGTCGAGCCAGGCCCAGGCACTGATCAACAGCCTGCCCAGCACCATTACGCTCGGACAGGTCGTAACCAAGCTCAACCAGGTCGCGCTGGTGGCGCCGGTCGACAACGTGGACTTCTCGTTCGCCGCCACCTACACGACATTGGGCTCATCGGCGCCGTTCACGCTGGTGCCTGCGGTCCAGGTCACCATGCCGACCGCCAACTTCAACCGGTCAATACCGCTGGATCTCGGGGACCAGGCGAGAGCGCTGGGCATCCAGCTCGATGCTGATCCCAACACTCCGGGCGTGCAGCCGGTCCAGATCGGTGTCGAGGCGCACCTGAACCTCACCGGCCTGAAGCTCGGCATACCGCTGACGTCACCGAGCCCCTACCTCGTGCCCGGCCTCAGCCTCAGCGCCAACTTCAAGCTCAGCATCCCCGCGATGACCGCGACCGTCAACCTGAGCCTGCTGGAAGCCTCGATCACGCTGGCGTCACCGATCGACATCACCGGCTCGATCACCCTCACCCCAAACGACCTCGACCTCAACAGCAAGCTGGACCTGTCGGAGCTCCTGCCTTCCAACGTCCAGGTCACCACG